>JBOHKF010000076.1:0-1764 GCA_050729015.1 Rhizomicrobium sp.
ATAGTGGGTAGCGCGGCCGAAATGAAACATCGCGAAGGGCAAGGTGGCAAAGCTGGCCACCAGGCTCGTCAATGCAATGCCGCGCACATGGCCCCAAGCCCAAGACCGGTGCGTAACGCGGTCCCGCCCCCGCTCCCATTCGGCGACAGCGATCAGGCTGGACACTGCCGCAAAGGACATCTGGAACCCCGGCTCGGTGATGGTTTCGGGTCGCATGAGCAGGAGAATCACCGCCGCCAATGCCAGACTGCGCATGGAAAGCGCCGGCCGGTCGAGGAGGATGGCGAGAAACATCATCGCCAGCATCACAAACGCGCGGGTTGCCGGTGTCGCAGCGCCGCTGATCGCAAGATAAAAGGCGCTGGCGGCAAGCGCGGCCAGGGCCGCCCATTTCTTGATGGGATAAGCGAGAGCGATCGGCGGGAAAAGCGCCAGGGCCGCCCGTACCAGCCAGAACAGCCCGGCCCCGACCAACGCCATATGGAGACCCGCGATGGCCAGGACATGCGCCAGACCCGCGTCGCGCAGGCCCGCCTCGTCCTCCGGCGCGATGCCGCCCCGCTCGCCGGTGATGATGGCGGTGGCAATGGCCCCTTGGCTCGGCGGCATTTGTCCGCGGATGCGCAAGGTCATGTGTTTGCGCAGCCTTTCCAGCCAAGCCGACAGCGAAGTCAGCAGGGATGGCACATGCGCGAGCGGCACAGGCCGTACTTCGCCATAGGCAAAACCCACCGCGCCAATGCCGGCAAAGAAAGCCGCCCGCGCGAAATCTCTGTCGCCGGGCGCCGCGGGTCCGGGAGGCGGCATCAGAAGCGCCGAAAGCTCGACGCCTTGGCCAATCGGGAGCGCTTCGCCGCCTCTGCGCACCAGGATTCGAATGCGGCGTGGGGGGCGGGAGAGACGGCCCGAGCGCACCTCATCTATCACCAGGCGCACGCCCTTGGCACCCCAGTCGAGCGCCGCATGGCGGCCCGTCAGATGAGCGGCCAAGGGGCGGGCGATGACCGGAGCGGCCACCATGGCTTCGCGCGCCTTGGCGCCGGCAAAACCCAGGGTGCAGGCAGCGATGAGAGAAAGGCCAACCCGCAGCCAGACATGGGCACTCAAAAACGCGCCCGCCGCCGCCGCGATAAAGACGAGGACGCAGAACATGGCCGCAAAACCCGAAGGCTCCCGGTCCAGAGCGAAATAGGATGCCACGCCCCCACCCATGGCGACCGGCAGCCACAGTGGCCAGCGATGGCGTTCCCTGATCAAGCCTTCAGCCAGGACGGACAAGCCAAGCCTGAAGGACGACGTCCAACGGCGCTCGGAAGCCAGCTCTATGGTCACACGGAGAACCGTTTGCTAAACGGGCCTCAGCATGACGCAAAATCCCAAACCTGTCCTGCGCTTCGCGCCATCGCCCACAGGGATGCTTCATATCGGGGGGGCGCGCACGGCGCTCTTCAACTGGCTCTACGCGCGCAACACCGGCGGAACCTTTCTCCTCCGCATCGAGGACACCGACAAGGCGCGCAGCACGGACGAAAGCGAGCGCGCAATCTTCGAGGGTCTCGAGTGGCTCGGCCTCAACTGGGACGAGCACGTCGTCCACCAGGCGCTCGGCCTCGAGCGCCATCAGCGCGATGCGCGGCATCTCCTCGCAACCGGCGCCGCGTATCGATGCTTCTGCACCGCCGCCGAGCTCGAGGCGATGCGGCAGGCGGCCGCGGCGCGCAAGGACAGCTTCAAGTACGATCGCCGGTGCGATCTGCTCGCGCC
>JBOHKF010000077.1:0-2154 GCA_050729015.1 Rhizomicrobium sp.
GACGGCGACCGGCTTTGGTTGGCAATGGAACGCCTGAAGGACGAAGGTATTTTTCGCAAAATCGGCATCTCGGCCTATAGGAAGGATAATCCTCTCCGATTGGCTCGGCGATTTCGGCCGGACGTGATGCAGGTTCCATTCAGTCTCTTGGATCAGCGATTGTTGGCCGATGGCACGTTGCGGTGTCTCAAAGACTTGAGTGTGGAAGTGCATGTCCGCTCGCTGTTCTTGCAGGGGCTATTTTTCCTGGAGAGGTTGCCGCCCAAATTACGGCACGCCGCCCGCCACCTCGCGCGCGTGAAGGCAGAACTGCGCAGCCTGGGCATCCAGCCTCTTGCCGCAGCATTGGGATTTGTGCTGCCACGGCCGGAAATCGCCTACGGGTTGGTCGGTGTCTCGTCGTTGGATCAGTTGAAGGAGATTCTCGCGGTGTCGGCCCGGCCCTTTCCCGCCCTCGACTGGCCGCGCTTCGCGCTTCACGATGACGTGGTGCTGACCCCTCCCTTGTGGTGAAGGCCGGACATTTTTCCCGCGCCGATTTTTACCGGCCCAGGAGGCGTTTCACATGGTCGGCAAGGGCCAGCGAGGCCGTGAGCCCGGGACTCTCGATGCCGAAAAGGTTGACCAGGCCCACAAGACCGTGGGTACCGGGGCCGTCGATGCGAAAATCCGCATGCGGATTCTGCGGCCCGCCGATTTTCGGCCGTACCCCGGAATAGCCCGGCGCCAGCATCCGAGGCGTTATTCCGGGCCAGTATTGGGCGATGCGCTGGGCAAAACCCCGGGCCAGCGCCGGGGTGACGGAATAGTCAATCGCCGCCGGATCGTCGGTCGCGAGCCACTCGACATCCGGTCCGAATCGGGCCGCGCCGGAGAGATCCAGGGTCAGATGTATGCCCAATCCTCCCGGCTCGGGCAGGGGATAGATCAAATGCCGAAAGGGACTCTTTGCGTTCAGGGTGAGATAATTGCCTTTGGCGAGCCATCCGCGGGGGACGAATTCGGCAGGCAGCCCCTCTATCCGGCCGGCGAGCCCGGGCGCCCAAAGTCCGGCGCTGTTGACAACAAGGCCCGTGCCGAGCGTCATTCGCTCGCAACCGCTGCGCATGAAAAGGCGGTAGCCGCTATTGTCCTTTTCGATCGCGATCACCTGGGTGTTCAAGGCCAAGGTCGCGCCTTGGGCTTCGGCATCGCCCAGCAACGCCAGCAAATATTGGTGGCTGTCGACGATCCCGGTGGAAGGCGAGAGCAGGGCCTCGTCGATGCGAAGCTCCGGCTCCAGAGCCAGCGCTTGCGCCTTGCTGAGGGGCTTGAGATCGGCGACACCGTTGGCGGCCGCGCGACGGCGGATCGGATCCAATTGTTGCACCTGATCGGGTCCGGTGGCCACGATCAGCTTGCCCAATTTCTTGTATGGGACCCGATGGCTCTCGCAGAATCCATAGAGCCGGTCGCGACCTTCCACGCAAAGCCGGGCTTTCAACGAGCCTTGAGGATAATAGAGGCCCGCATGAATGACTTCGCTGTTGCGGGCGCTTGTCTCTTCGCCGACGCGGCCATTCTTTTCCAGGATCGTCACCTCACCGCCCGCCTCGGCCAGCGCCCGCGCCACGGCAAGGCCCACCGCACCTGCTCCGATCACCACGGCTTCGGTGGAAAAGAAACTGCTCATCCGGTTCTCAGATAACGCACCGCTTCATCGCGGCCAAACAGATAGAGCAAGACTCGCAGCTGTTCGCCGCGCGGGCTCTTAAGCTCGGGATCGCGCGCCAGGATCAGTTTTGCGTCGTCATGCGCCGCCGCCAGCAGGTCGCCATGGGCAAGAGGATCGGCCAACCGGAATGCTTCGAATCCGCTCTGCCGGCGGCCCAGCACGTCGCCCGGACCGCGGAGCGCGAGGTCCTTCTCCGCGATCACGAATCCATCGTCGGTATCGCGCAGGGTTCGAAGCCGTGCCTTGGCGGTCGCGCTCAGCGGGCCGTGATAGATGAGAAGACAGGACGATTTTCCGGCCCCTCGTCCTACCCGCCCGCGCAACTGGTGCAACTGCGCAAGGCCGAAGCGCTCGGCGTGCTCCACGATCATGACGGTGGCGTTGGGAACATCGACTCCCACTTCGACGACCGTTGTGGCGACGAGAACGTCGATTTCGCC
>JBOHKF010000078.1:0-3549 GCA_050729015.1 Rhizomicrobium sp.
GGCTCGTCCACATCCACAAGCACCAGATCCGCGGGCGCTCCTTTGGAAAGCGTGCCGCCTTCAAGACCCAAGGTGCGCGCCGGGACATGGGTGAGAGCGCCCAGCAATTCAAGAAGGCCGACCGCGCCTTCATGATAAAGAACAAGCGCGGCGGGCAGCAGGCTTTCCAGGCCCGCCGTGCCGAAGGCGGCGGCGGCGAAAGTCTGCCGCTTGGTATCTGCGCCCTGCGGTTCATGGCTCGACACCACCATGTCAATCGCGCCCTGCGCCACCCCCTCGACCATGGCCAAGCGATCGGCTTCCGAACGCAAAGGCGGCTTCACCTTGCGGAAGGTGTAGTAGGCGCCCACGTCCAACTCGTTGAGCAGCAGATGGTGGGCCGAGACGCCGCAGGTGATGGGAAGGCCGCGCTTCTTGGCCGCGACGATCGCATCCAGCGCCGCACGGGTGGAAATCTGACCGAAATGATAGCGCGCGCCCGTCAGCTCGACCAGCCGGATGTCGCGCTCGACGATGATCGCTTCGGCAAGGGCTGGCGCGGCGGGGAGTCCCAAGCGGGTAGCGAATTCACTTTCGGTGATCGCCGCACCCGCCACCAGGTCGGGATCCTCGGCATGGCCCACCACCAGGGCGCCGAAGGTGGCCGCATAGGACAGGGCGCGGCGCATCACCCGCGCATTGGCGATCGAACGATCGCCTTCGGTGAAGGCTATGGCCCCGGCCTCCTTCAGAAGACCGATCTCGGTCATCACGTGACCCTTGAGTCCGCGCGTCAACGCCGCCATGGGCGCGACCCGCACCTTGGCGGTCGCCTGGGCGCGCCGGCGGATGAAGTCCACCAGCGAGGGCTCGTCGATGACCGGATTGGTGTTTGGCATGGTGACGATGGTGGTTACGCCGCCCGCCGCTGCCGCGTCGCTGGCGGATGCCAGCGTTTCCCGGTCCTCGCTGCCGGGCTCGCCGGTAAAGACACGGCAGTCAATCAGCCCCGGCGCCAGCACCAGGCCGCGGCAGTCAATCGCTTCGGGGTCGCGAGGTTCGGCGTCGTCGAAAAGCTGGGGGCCGATATCGGCGATCTTGCCATTCTCGACCAGTAGGCCGCCTTTGGCGTCGAGGCCCGAAGCGGGATCGATCAGCCGGGCATTGCGGAAGGCAATCCGGCTATGGCGACCGAGCACGCTCATGTCATGCCTCGCGCCAGCGCGTCCAGCACTGCCATGCGGATCGCCACTCCCATCTCCACCTGTTCGCCGATCACGCTCACTTCCGAATCGTCGGCGATGTCGGAAGCGATCTCAACGCCGCGATTCATGGGACCTGGGTGCATCACCAGGGCGCCCGGCTTGGCGTAAGCCAGCTTTTCACGATCGAGACCGTAAAAGCGGAAATATTCCCGCGTCGAGGGTATGAAGGCGCCGGCCATGCGCTCAAGCTGCAGGCGAAGCATCATAACGATGTCGGCGCCCTCAAGACCCGGCTTCATGGCGGTGAAGATGTTCACGCCGAAATGCGCGGCTCCGGTAGGCAAGAGGGTGTAGGGCGCCACCAATCTTACCTCTGCACCCAGCATCGAAAGCAGGCGGATGTTGGAGCGCGCGACGCGGGAATGAAGAATGTCGCCGCAAATGGCGATCTTGAGGCCTTGGATGCGGCCCAGCCGGCGGCGGATGGTCAGCGCATCCAAAAGCGCCTGGGTGGGGTGCTCATGCGCACCATCTCCGGCATTCACCACACTGCAATCGAGCTTGCGGGAGAGAAGCTCCGCGGCTCCGGAATCCTGGTGGCGCACAACCAGGATATCGGGCCGCATCGCGTTCAGGGTCGAGGCGGTGTCGATCAAGGTTTCGCCCTTGGCGACCGAAGACGTCTTGACCGACATGTTGAGCACGTCGGCGCCCAATCTTTTGCCCGCCAACTCGAAGCTGGATTGGGTCCGCGTCGAGGCCTCGAAGAAGAGGTTGACCAGGGTGCGGCCCTTAAGGACCGCGCCCTTCTTGTCGCGGGCGCGGCTTTGGGCGACATAGGATTCGCCCAGGTCGAGCAAAGCTGCCGCTTCGGCCTGGGAAAGCCCGTCGATCCCAAGCAGGTGGCTCGATTTCAGGATCGGAGCGGCAGGAGCGGCAGAGGTCATTAAAGCCCGGTGTATAGCGGGGGGACCGGCCCAGGGCAACCGCCGCGTCAACCCGCCATTTCTTCCAGGGTCTTGCCGGCGGGTTCGGGCAGAAAAAGAATCGCTAACAGGCTGATTGGCAGGGCGATCAGCAAAATCTGAATCGCAGGTCCATGCCCATGGAAGCGGTCGTAGAGTCTTCCTTCCAGAAACAAGGCCAGGGCGCCGGCCAATATTTCGGTGAGATAACGAAGCCCGGAGACTGTCGCGCGGGAGCGCGTGGGCATGATCTCGAGGGCAAAGCCTGCGAGCAGCGCGTCGCTCGAGAAATAGCCGAAAAAGGACAGGACCCATAGCGGACCCAACACCCAGCCCGATGCACCGCCATAGAAAAGCGCAAAACCGATGCCGCCGATGGCGACGACGGCGGCGGTGACGGGTCGGCGCCCCACCCGGTCGCTCAGGCGTCCCGCCATGATGGTGAGCACCAGGCCAACCAGGCCTCCCGGAATGAAAAGGCCGGTGATTTGACCTGGGCTATAGTCCTCCACGCTCTGAAGATACTTGGCGGAGAGGACTGTGGCGGAGGCGATGCCGAAGCCAAACGCCGCCACGGCTATCAGAATGGCTGTCAGACGCGCCGGATATTCGCGGACCAGCCCCTTCGCCAGAGTGAGGGTCTGGGACCATTTGGTTCCGGATCGGTGCAAGGCCTCCGTCGCGCAGTAACGTTGCGTCTCAGGCAGGCGCCGGCGCAAATAGGCGACAAGGAAGAGAGGCAGCGCGCCGATCACGTAAAGTGCGCGCCAGCCGAAGGGAAGGAGATTGACGGCGGCGAAGACCAGCGAGGCCAGCCCGGCGCCGGTATAGTCCAATGCGCTGAGCGCCCCGCTTGCCCAGCCTCGCGCCTTGGCGGCGATCTCTTCGGCGACCACCACGAAGCACAGCATCTCATCGGCATAGCCGAATAGCCGGGTTACGAATTGCGCCCAGATGAATTGCTCCTCGTTGCCGGTAAAGGCCGTCGCCAAGGTCGCCAGCGCCTGGCCCAGGATGGTGACGAGAAGCAGCCGCCTTCGCCCCACCAGGTCCGCGGATGCGGCGATCGCCAGGGCGACGATGGCGGCAAGACGAAAATAGGCGACGATCAGCGTCACATGATCTTCCGGAATATGGAAGCTCGCTTGGATCTGTGGAGTCGCCAGGCCGTAGACGTTCAGGTCGTAGCCCGCAAAAAGCGCGGCCACGCCCACCAGCAGGAAGACATGCTCCTGCCGTTGCGTGACGGCGGCGTGGGGCCTTAGCCCTCGGGGCAGCCAGCGAAAGCGTCGAGGGTCAACCCCGGTCATGTTTTCAGGCGCTTAAGCCGGTCGAGTGCTCCCTGAAGGATGTAAGCGGCAGCCATCCGGTCAACCACAAAGCTCCGTCGCTTGCGCGAA
>JBOHKF010000079.1:0-2518 GCA_050729015.1 Rhizomicrobium sp.
GTTCGTCGGCGGCGAAAGGATCGTCCGAGGTGATGGTGGCAGGAAAGAAGCGGTCGCCCAGCACGCCATGGGCCTCGGCCGCTGCCGCAGTGAGAAAAAGTGCGCCCACGCCAAACACGACCTGGCATCGGAAACCTGGAAAATTGCGCCCGCGCAAGCGCGCAAAAATTGCGCTCATGGAATGTCTCGTTCGGCTGAATTGAAAGGACGCCGGCCACGGGTTCGGGCCGTGGCCGCGCGCGAATTCTCAAGATTTCAGGCGAACGAAGGCGGTGCGCGGGGACTTTGCGGAGAATAGAACGCCGGCCCGTGCTGCCTGGCGACCGGCGCACGGGGAAAACGCGTCGCTTCGGCAGACCGGGGCTCTGCTGCCGCCGCCACCATCGCGGACGGCGCCAGATGCGGCGCGGCGGCAAAGGGACATGCCTCGCCATTCTGCTGGCCGTGGTGCGTCCCGCCCTTCATGTCCATGGATTTGGACATGGCCATGGATGAAGTCGCAACCGCCCCCGAATCCATCAGACAGATGATCAGCGGCGATTGGCCGAATCCCGCGGGGTTGGGCATCCAGCCCATCGGCAGCAAGGCACGCAACACCATCGCGGCAAGCGCGACGGCCACGGCAGCGCAGTGGAATCGATGCTGCATGGTGTCACCACCGAGGGTGGCGAGGTTCCTGCCGGAGGTCAAGCAGCCATATTGGCGCGCATCGGCAGGCCCATCCGGCGGGTCTTCGTTCGGCTGTCGGCCGGGTTCGACGCCGCCGGCCGGCCATGCTCTCAAGCAGAGTCATTGCGGCCGTCGCCCCGATGTCCGAGGGAACAGCCACGTCAAGACGGCGCCTTGGTATCGGCAGGCACCAGAACCAGATCGTCGAGATCATCGCTCCGCCGGCGCGGACCGCGGTAATTTTCGCCCGGCTTGCGCCGCCGGTCGGGCCCGCAATAGTTCTGGTGGTGGACGAAGCGCCGCGGTCGCGCCAGGATCTCGTCCATGCGGGCAAAGAGACTTTTCGAGGTGATCGGCTTGGCCAGGAATTCACTCACCCCGGCGTCGCGGGCGGCTGCCACGCGATTCTGCTCGGTGTAACCGCTGATCACGATGATCGGCACCAGGCAGTGGGGCTTTTTGCCGGCGCGAACCGTGCGGGTGAATTCGAGACCATCCATGGGCTCCATCGCCAAATCGAGAAGCACCAGGTCGCGGGGCCTCTCCGCAAGAAGCGTAAGCCCATCGGCGCCATTGTTCGCTTCGCAGACCTCGTGCACCCCCGCCGCAGACAACAGCGCTCTCAGAAGAAGGCGCATATGCTGCTTGTCTTCGACAATCAGCACGCGCAGCGCCTGCAAAATCCTCGTCATGCGTCAACGGCCCTGTCGCGCCATTCCACCCGGCTTGGGAGCTTAGAAAAATCCGGTTAGCGAATCTTTACGAACCGGATGTAGCCGGCAAATAAAGGCTTGCAGGAAGAATGGGAGGCAGGACGGCTTTGAGCGCGTTCCGGACCCGGCTGGCCACTTTTCCGGTCAAGGGCGGCAATTGCCGGCTGCTGCCGGAGGGCTCCTCTGGAGCCTCGCCCGACGCCGCTGTCATGACAGCGGCTCGTGAGTGAGAATGGGCGGGCTGTCGGCCTTGCGGCCATCGGACTTTTCATTCCCGGTACGCCGAGAAGACCCGAGCAGCCATCGAAAATCCTCCCTGAGCCTGGCACCGGAAAAAATTGTCAGGGCCAGCGCAAAGCTCGCCACGCCCGAGGGGACCAAAATCGCCAGATTGCGTGCGTCATAGCCGGCGGGCAATTCCCGGCGAATGGTGAAGACGACGATTGCCATTGCCGCCGTGGCCATGATGGGACTCAGAATCTCGTGCAACAGGGTCGCAATCGGCAGGTGGAATTGCCGGGCCAACAGATAAAGATAGGCGGGCGCTGCCAGGGCTGCGCCGGCGCTCATGCCCCCAGCCACGCCGGTGGCGCCAAAACGCGAACCGATCACGGTTCCGGCCACCAGCAGGGTGCTGCTCAAAAGGATCAAGCGAAATTGCAGATCCGAACGTCCCAGTCCCAAGAGGGTCGCACCCAAAAAACTGAAGCAGCACAAAAAGAAACCTGCCGGAGCAAGCAGAGTGAGGATCGGGCCGGTGGCGGTCCAAGCAGGACCCAGAAGCAGCTTGACCAGAGGATCGGAGACAAGCGCAAGGCCGCAAAAAAGCGGTGCCAGGAGCGCCACCCCCCCTCTCAGTCCCTTGAGAGCCAGCGGTAACGCGCCTTTGACGTCATCACCCCAGCGCGCCACCGACACGAACATGGAAAGGTAGAGCGGACCCGAAACGACGAGCTCCGGAACCCGGACGATCTGATAGGCCATGGCATAATGGCCCGCCGTGGCGACGCCAAGCAGGCTTCCGACCATCAAGGTGGAGAAATTCTTTGCTCCGAAATCGGTCAGGCTGGCGCCCACCGAATTGAGGCCGAACGGCAGGTAGGGCCAGGCGAGTCTCGGTCGGAACACCAATGTGG
>JBOHKF010000080.1:0-2731 GCA_050729015.1 Rhizomicrobium sp.
GTCAGTACGTGACGGAAGTGAAGAAGCTGGCCGATGACCGGCGCCAAGCGGCCGACAATCAAAAGAAAATGCTGGCTGCCAATGTCTATCTCCTGGCTGGCGATCCAACCACGCCTCATGCCAATCCGACGGCGCTGCCGGATGTGCCGCAATTCGATTTCAGCCCGCTCGACCAGGCCGTGACCCGCCTCAAGGCCAGCGCCGAGGCCTATGACGGCGCGCTGGCGACCAATGGCGCCAACCTCAAAGGCCAGGATCTTTCCCGCCTGCAAAACCTGATGCAGTCGCTCGACCAAACGCTGCTTTTGGACCGGGGGTTGCCGGGGCGAAGCTGGTACAAGAATCTGATCTACGCTCCCGGCCGCTTCACCGGCTATGGCGCCAAAACCTTGCCGGGAATCCGCGAGGCCATTGAGGAAGGACGCTGGGCGGATGCTACCAGCTATATCGGCTTTACCGTCACCGCGCTCAACGCGTATAGCGCCCGGCTCGACCAGGCGACCGCGGTCTTGAAACATTGAGGAAGGACGATGCGGAATATGAGCCGGCGCCCAACTGCGCCCGGAAAAGTAAGCTCGGTTTGCCGGAGACCCTCGCAGATTTTAGCAATTCCCAGGGTAATAATGTGAAGCGGTTTTCCGTCTTGGGGCGGATCGCCGATTTCTATGAATCGGCGATTCCCGCCAGAAGCGCGGCTCAGTTGTTCTCCGCCAGCACGCGGCCGGCCAGGTGGAGCGAGCCGCAAATGAGGATGCGCGGTGGCGGCTCCTTGGGATGGGCGCGCGCCCAGGCGGCCACTTGCATCATCGCATCTTCCAGGTCCTCCGACGGCGCGGCATCCAGGCCGGCGCTGCGCGCGGCATCATAAAGGGCGCCGGCACCCAGGCTTGCCGGCTCGCCGGGGATGGTGACGGTCACCACGTGTCGGGCCAGCCCCTTGAAGGCGGTCAAGTACCCAACCGCATCCTTGGTCTTGAGCATCCCGCAGATCAGATAAAGCGGACGATCCACCTTTTCGTCGAGATCGGCGATGGCGCGACTCACCGCGGCCGCACCATGAGGATTATGGCCGCCGTCCAGCCAGATTTCGGAATCCTTTGGCGCGCCTTTGACCAACGGACCATGGGCCAGATGTTGGAGCCGGCCGGGCCAGTCGACGCTGCGCAAGCCCTGTTCCACCGCCTTGTCCTTCCCCCAATCGCGTGCTTTTCCACCGATGCTCGCATGCCTGAGCGCGGCGATGGCCACCGCGGCATTGTCTATCTGATGTCGGCCTACCAACTTCGGCAACGGCAAGTCGAGCAGACCCGTTTCGTCCTCGTAAACCATGCGGCCATGCTCCTGGCGCGCGAGGAAGTCCTGGCCGAAAACGAAAGCTGGCGCACTCACGCCGTCAGCACGCCGCAATATCACTTCGCGCGCGATCTCATCCTGCGGTCCGACCACCACCGGAACCGCCGGCTTGATGATGCCGGCTTTCTCGC
Organism: Rhizomicrobium sp.; assembly: GCA_050729015.1. Taxonomy (GTDB): domain Bacteria; phylum Pseudomonadota; class Alphaproteobacteria; order Micropepsales; family Micropepsaceae; genus Rhizomicrobium. Next base: position 1,485 of record JBOHKF010000080.1, read on the forward strand.
CCGCGATGGTGGCGACGTCGGAGCCCAGAAATTCGACATGGTCCAGGCCCACCGGCTGGATAATGGTCATCGCGGGCCGTGGCACCACATTGGTGGCGTCATATTTTCCCCCCAGCCCCACTTCCAGCACCATGGCGTCCGCCGGGTGACGGGAAAGCGCGAGGAACATGGCGGCGGTGGTGATTTCAAAAAAAGTGACAAGGGCGCCGTCATTGGCGCGCTCCACCTCCTCAAGCGTGTCGCAAAGCTCCGCTTCCGAAATCAACTCTCCGGCGATGCGGATGCGCTCGTGGAAACACACCAAATGCGGCGAGATGTGCATATGCACCTTCAGCCCCTGGGCTTCCAGCATCGCGCGCGCAAACGCGCAGGCCGAACCCTTGCCGTTGGTACCCGCCACGTGGATGACGGGAGGGAGCTTGAGTTCGGGATTGCCGAGCGCGGCGAGAAGCCTCTGGATGCGGTCCAGCGCAAGATCGATCTTCTTCGGATGCAACGCCAGCAGCCGCTCAAGGATCGCGGAACTGCGGGAATAATCCATCATTGCGCGGCGACAGAGCTTCGCGTCGGCGGGCGTTTGAGGAGAAGATGAAGTACCCGCGAAAGGGTAGCCCGCATGTCACCGCGCGGCGTCACCATGTCCAGCATGCCATGGGCCAGCAGATACTCCGCGCGCTGGAAGCCTTCCGGCAGCTTTTCGCGGATGGTCTGGGCGATTACCCTGGCCCCGGCGAAGCCTATCTGTGCGCCGGGTTCGGCGATGTGAATGTCGCCGAGCATGGCATAGGAAGCCGATACCCCGCCGAAAGTGGGATCTGTGAACACGACAAGGTAGGCAAGCCCTGCCTCCTTGAGTGTCTCTACGGCGATGATGGCGCGCGGCATCTGCATCAGCGACAGCATGCTTTCCTGCATCCGCGCGCCGCCGGACGCGACATAGAGGATGAATGCCCGCCTTTCCTTGACGGCGACTTGGACCGCCTGGATGAAGGCTTCGCCCACCGCCATCCCCAGCGAGCCGCCAAGAAAATCGAACGGCTGCACCGCGACGATTACCGGAAGACCATCCAGGAGGCCGCGGGCGGCGGTTAGGGCTTCCGGACGTGACGTCTTGACCTTTGCCGCCTTCATCTCGTCGCTATAACGTTTATCCCCCTTGAAGCGCAGCGGGTCCTGCGGCACCTGAGGGGGGGGCAATTGTGCACAAGAACCGGCATCGAAGGTGTAGGCGAAACGCTCCGCAGGTC
>JBOHKF010000081.1:0-2861 GCA_050729015.1 Rhizomicrobium sp.
CGGCAGGCGTTGGAGGCCTTCGAAGGCTCCGCGCTCAAGAAAAACGCCGCCAACACCGTCTTTGCCGACGGCGTGGCGGAAAGCCGGATCATGATCGTCGGCGAGGCGCCCGGCCGCGACGAGGACCGTATCGGCAAACCCTTTGTAGGGCGCGCCGGCCAGCTCTTGGACAAGATGCTGGCCAGCATCGGTCTTGACCGCTGCCGCAATTGCTACATCACCAATGTCCTCAATTGGCGACCTCCGGGCAATCGCGATCCGGCACCGGAAGAAGCGGCGATTTCTCTTCCCTTTCTGCGGCGGCACATCGATCTGGTCGATCCGGGACTGATCCTCCTCCTGGGCGCGGTGGCCGCCCGCCACGTTATGGGAGCAAGCGAGGGTATCACGAAGATCAGGGGCCGCTGGCTCTCCTATCGCGTGGGGAGCCGCATGGTGCCTGTCCTCGCCACCTTGCACCCTGCCTATCTGTTGCGTCAGCCGGCCCACAAGCAACTGGCCTGGCGCGACCTGCAGGCCGTGGCCGCCAAGCTCGAAGAACTGGGCCTCCTGGCGAAAGGTTAAAGTGAGGACACTCCGGCGGTTGCCGGAACTTCCCGGTCAGGCTAGTTAACCAGCGTGGTCGAAGAGGGATCGCGATGCGGGTCGCGCTTATTCTGGGGTTCAGCGTCGTTCTGGCTGCTCCCGCACTCGCCCGAACCGTCCTTCCCGCGGTGCCGGCCGCGGCTCAAACCTCCTCGGCACCCCCGGCGTCTTCGGTCTCGCCGGCGGTCTTGAATCCTTCCGATGTCACCCTTTATCGCGAGTTGTTTTCCGCCGAGCGTCAAGGGAATCTCTCCAAGATTCGCAAGCTTCTGGATGAAATTTCCGATCCAACGCTTGAGGGTTACGCCGAAGCCCAGCGCCTGATCGCAGGTCGCCAGGTGACGCGTGCCGAGCTCATCGCCTGGCTCGCCAAATACCGGGACCTCGCGGTGGCCGATCGCATTTACAGGCTGGCGGTGGATCGTTCGACCAGAAGAATACGCCGGCATCACAAGACCATACGGGTTGCATTGGTCACCGACATCCCCGCCCCCGCGAGTGTGCCGCGGCGCACCGGCGGCTACGAGGACCAGGAATTGCCGGAGCCCACGCCACAGGGCCATGCCGGGCGCGCCGTGTTTGGCCAGATCCTCGCCGACATCAAGCACGGCCAGCCCGCCCGCGCCCAAACCTTGCTTCAAGCCATCCGCTCGGACGCTACACAGGAGGACGTTGCCATCCTGTCCCACCGCATTGCCGCATCCTATCTGGCCGAAGGAATGAATCGGGAGGCTTTTGCGCTTGCCGCAGGCGTGCCCAACAGCGATCCGGCGCCTCAACTGGAATGGGATGCGGGCTTCGCCGCCTATCGGATGGGCCGCTGGCGGGACGCGGCAACGCATCTGGAAAAGCTGGCCGGGAATGGCGGCGTCCAAGCCAAGCTGCGCGCCCGGGCCGGCTTCTGGGCGGCGCGCGCCGATTTGCAGGCCGGCCGGCCCGAACCCGTGATCCCGCTCCTGAAAGCGGCGGCGAGGGAAGAACCCAGCTTTTATGGCCTGATTGCAGAGGACATGCTGGGCATAAACACCGGCACGGGTTTCACGGATCCGGTACTGAGCCAGGCGGATTTCCATGCGTTGATGGCGGAGCCGGCTGCACGCCGGGCCGTGGCGCTGTGGCAGGTGGGCGAAACCGCGCATGTGGGCAACGAACTCAACCGCGCCTTCGTCTACAACAATGAAGCCCTGGACCCGGCGATGGCAGCCTTGGCGCGCGATCTGGGCGTTACCAATGTCGAGCTTCGCGCCAGCGAGGCAAGCGCGGCGCGAGGCATTCTTCTCACGGGCCTTTTTCCGGTGCCGCCCTATGAGCCCGATGGCGGCTACCATATCGACAAGGCGCTGGTCCTGGCTTTCGCCCGTCTCGAAAGCCGCTTCGAGAACGGCTCGACGTCAAGCGCAGGCGCCCAGGGCATCATGCAATTGATGCCTAAGACCGCCGATCTCATTGCCGGCCCGGGTGCGGCGCAAGAGCTTGACGATCCCTCCTATTCCATGTCGCTGGGCCAGCGTTACATCTCCCTGCTGCTGGACCATTTGGGCGGCAATCTTCTGGAGCTGGGCGGCGCCTATAACGCGGGTCCGGGAGCAGCCGAGCGCTGGCTCGAGACGAAGGCCGGCAAGAACGACCCGCTCCTGTTCCTGGAAAGCATCCCCATTGCCGAGACCCGTTCCTACGTGCGCCGGCTGATGGAGTATCAGTGGATGTACCGTCGGCGCTTTGGCGAGGAGGCCAAGAGCCTGGACGAAATCGCCCGCGGCGAGTGGCCCAGCTATCAGCCGGCGTTGCCACCGGTGCCTGCACCGCCCCCACCTGCGCCCAGCCAGGCGTCCAGCACGCCCCCCGCCGATGCCACCACTTTCTGATCAGGACCGGATAGACCGCCAGAGTCCCTTTGTGCCGGTGCATGTCGCGGTCCTCACCGTCTCGGACACCCGCACGAAGCAAGACGATGTCTCCGGCGACACGCTGGTCAAAAGACTGGAGGAAGCGGGGCATATCGTCTGCGCCCGCAGCATCCTGCCTGACGACATGGCCCGCATCCGGGCTCAGCTTCTGACCTGGATCGAGGACCCGCGCTGCGATGTGGTGATCTCGACCGGCGGCACCGGATTGACCGGCCGCGACGTGACGGTGGAAGCGTTCAGGAGCGTGTTCGACAAGGAGATTGACGGCTTCTCCGTTCTCTTCCATCAGATTTCCTACGGCAAGGTCGGCACCTCCACGATCCAGTCGCGAGCTTGCGCCGGAATAGCCAACGGCACCTACCTCTTTGC
>JBOHKF010000082.1:0-2987 GCA_050729015.1 Rhizomicrobium sp.
GATCGAGAATCCGGATCTGCGAGTGATTGACGCGTCCACCGCCCATCGCGTGGCGAAGGGTTGGACTTACGGCTTTGCGGAATTGGAGCCGGATCGAGGCCGGGAGATCGCGGCGAGCCGTCGCGTCGCCAATCCGGGCTGCTGGGCCACCGGGTTCCTGGCGCTGGTGCGGCCCCTGGTCAGGGAGAAACTGTTGCCGCCGGATTTTCCCCTGAGCGTGCACGGTGTCTCAGGCTATTCGGGCGGCGGCAAGACCATGATCGAAGAGTTCGAAAAAGGCGATTCGTCCGGTTTCGGGCAGACGGTTCAGAGAAGCTATGCGCTGGGACTTTGCCACAAGCATCTGCCCGAAATGCAGGCCCTCGCCGGGCTGACCCATCCGCCCTTGTTTAGCCCCGCGGTCGCGCACTTCTACCGCGGCATGCTGGTCGAGGTACCGTTGCCGCTTTGGGCGATTCCCGGAAAAATTTGTCCCCGCGATCTTCACCTCGTGCTGGCAAAGACTTATGCGGGCCATCCCTTGATCGAGGTTGCGGGGATTGAGGAAGCCGCCGCAATGGCGCATCTGGATGCCCAGCTTCTGGCGGGCAGCGACCGCATGAAGCTCTTCATATTTGCCAATGAAAAAACCGGGCAGGCGCGGGCAGTGGCGCTGCTCGACAATCTCGGCAAGGGCGCGGGCGGGGCTGCGGTGCAGAATCTCAACATCATGCTGGGCTTGAGCGAAACCACGGGTCTTCAAATCTGCTAAGACGGGGGCCTTGGTGATAGAAGGCCTCGGCATGGTCCGTCTCTGGCTGGCGGTGGTTCTGGTGGTGATCCTGGGCGCGGTGGGTGTCGCCCGGGTGGTTTCGCGTCCGCCTCCCCCACAGGGTTATTCGGGCTTGGAATTCGCCAACCTGACCGGCGCGGCTGCCGCGCGCGCTCCCTTCCTCAAGAATCGGGGCGCACTGGTGGCAAACGTGGCCGATGACAGCCCAGCCGCCCGCGCCGGGATTGAGGCAGGCGCAGTGATCGCGGCGATCGACGGCGTGCCCATCATTTCGGCGCGGACCGCGTCGCGAATCGTGCGCGCCCACAAGGCCGGGGACCGGGTGCGCTTTATGGTCATCGAGGAGGCGAGGGGTGCGGTCCGCCCAAAAAGGATTGTTGCGGTCTTCGCCGCCGCGCCCAAGGAAGACAAAAAAGTCTTCACCGTCGAGCCTTTCCGCACGCTGGCGAAAGAAATCTTCAATCCGCCCGGAATGGCCGCCAATGCCGCTTGGTCGCGCCGTATCGCGCATGGGCCCAGCATCCGCCCCCTGTCGCTGATGCCGCTGAATGCGGGCCGCTGCGCGGGGCTTGCGCCGGAGGATTGGCGGGTCGCGGATTCCGGCCCAGGCCTGATCCATCTGCAGTCCAAGGATGGCGGACTCAACGTCCTCTATAAATTGGTTCCTCTTACGGCCGGCGAACGGCGCGATCCCGAAGGCGCGGTGCTGGGCTTGGTGCACGCAGTTTTCCATAGCCGGCCCACCGCAACGCCCGGCGAAACCAACCGCTTCGAGGTACACGGTTTCAACTTCGGCAACCGGAACGGGATTGCCGGTTTGGCTTTTTGGCGGCTGCACACAAACGCCATGGCCGTCTGGATCGCGGGTGTTCCAGCGGGCGAGATTTCCTGGGCGCTCCCGCTGGCGGCGGCTTCGCTTTTCTCGCTGGAATGCAAAAGCCCCATGGCTCCGTCCGAGCCGCGCGATCCCTCGCTGTCGCCCACCTCCATCTCTTCGCGCTGCTTGGGTGGGGACTGTCGGGACAGCGATTTCGCCGCGACCTATTTGGCGAAATATCGTCTGGGCTATGTCCATGGCCGCGATGGGCAGGTCTTTCTCGTCGACCCCAGGCGGGACTTCTGGCAGGACGGCGGGGATGGTCCCGGCTTCTACCGCCAGATCGGGGGCGAGAACGAGAAATTGGTACCGGGACGAAGCGGGTGAAGCCGATGGAATTTCCGGACTTCTGCCAGACTATTGCCTCGCCGGCGCTCAAGGCGGTTGCGCTTCACTGGCATGAAGCGCGGGGCGCGCGGAAAATGCCCGCCTGGCAGGACATCAAACCCAAGGCCATAGCGCCTTATCTTCCGATCGTCTGGTGCTACCGTTTTGATGCCGCGACCGGCGAATTCATAGGCCGGCTTGCCGGAGATAGGATCGCCCGGGCCTACGGCAAAAGCTTTCGCGGCCTGCCATTGGTGCAGGCCCATGCCTCGCCCGAGCGATTTGCGGTCGCCTATGCCTTGTTTCAGCGGGTGATCTCGGAGCCGGCGATATTCCGCGGCAGGGGCCGGATATTTCAGCAGCAGGACAGGTTTCAATCGGGCGAACGGATTGTTCTGCCGCTTGCCGGCGATGGAAAGGCGGGCGATGGCGTTTTCGGCGCCACCGAAACCGGCAACCGACCCATGATTCGCGATCAGCCGGTTGAAGCCTTCCACGATATCGGCGAGTGGCTCAGCTTGAAATAGGGCGCGGCCAACCAATGCACATTGCGCGTTGGCTATTGTGCTTTCGTCTTCACGTAGCTGCCGGGAGCGTCGCCCAGCACCCTGAGCTTGCCACCGCCTGGAACGCGCGCCGGTATGCTGCCCCCCGACAGCGCCCCAAGCCAATGGTCCCAGTCGCCCCACCATGAGCCCCGATGCAGGGCGGCGTCTTTCCGCCAGGCATCGAGCGTCTCGGCGAGGCTGTCATTGGTCCAGTATTGATATTTCTTGGCAGCAGGCGGGTTGATCACGCCGGCGATGTGGCCGGAACCCGCCATGATGAAGCGCACCGGACCGCCGAACAATTTCGCCGCCTTGAAGACGGAAATGGCGGGGGCGATGTGGTCCTCCTTGGCCGATTGCAGATAGACCGGCACTTTCACTTTCGAAAGATCAAGGGTGACGCCGCCCAGCATCATCTTGCCGAGCGCCAGGGCATTGTCCTTGTAGCATTGGCGCAGATAGG
>JBOHKF010000083.1:0-2867 GCA_050729015.1 Rhizomicrobium sp.
CTTGTCGCCTGCCAGCATGGTAGTGTTGGTCATGCGCGGCATGACGGGGCAGGCGAAGCTCTGCCTGCGTCCATTGCCGGTGGGCGTCATCCCCATCAGGCGCGCATTCTGGCGATCCTGCATAAAGCCTTTGAGAATGCCGTCTTCGATCAGCACGGTGCGCGAAGACGGCGTGCCTTCATCGTCAATGCTGAGCGAGCCGCGCCGTCCCTCGATGGTGCCATCATCCACGACCGTCACGCCCGGTGCCGCCACGCGCTGGCCCAGCAAGCCTGCGAAGGTCGAAGTTTTCTTGCGGTTGAAGTCCCCTTCCAGTCCGTGACCAACCGCCTCGTGGAGCAGAATGCCCGGCCAGCCGGGGCCCAGCACCACCGTCATTTCTCCGGCTGGCGCCGGCACCGAGCGAAGATTGACCAGCGCCTGGCGCAGAGCCTCGTCCACCGCGCTCTGCCAATAGGCGGGATCGAGATAGGTCTCGTAACTGCCGCGGCCACCGCCGCCATGGCTGCCGCTTTCCTGCCGCCCGTCCTCTTCGACCACTACCGAGACCGAAAGGCGTACCAAAGGGCGGATGTCGGAATAGCTTTCACCGCCTGCCCGCAGGATTTCGATGCGCTGCCATTCGCCGGAAAGCGAGGCGGAAACCTGGCGCACGCGGCCATCTTTGGCGCGGGCGTAACGGTTCATCTCCTCCAGAACGGAAACCTTGTCTGCAAAGGGTGCGGTTCCGAGGGGATCGAGATCGGGATAGAGCTTGACGTTCGTGCGGGAGGGAGAAAGCGCAGCCACTCCCGAGTGGCCGGCCTTGACGGTTTTGACGCTGGCTGCAGCGCGCGAGATCGCCTGGTGAGAGAGTTCGGTCGCATGCGCATAGCCGGTGGCAGCGCCCGCCACCACGCGCAAGCCAAAACCCTGGGAAGTGTCGAAGTTCGCCGCTTTCAGGCGGTTGTCGTCGAAGAGGAGCGATTCGGATTGGCTGTATTCCAGGAATAGTTCCCCATCGTCGGCGCCAAAAAGCGCATCGTCCACCTGGCCCTGGACTCGGGCCCGGTCCATGCCGGTGCGGGAAAAGAACAGATCGCTCTCAGCCATGTTCGCACCCTGGTGAAGACCATCCCTCAAGAACGCATATCAGCACGGAAAAGGGCCGCCGCAAGGGCTCTTTGCAGGGGCTCCTTGCGAGCGCTGTCGCGGACGCTCTGCCTGCGGGGACCACCGTGCCATATGGTCGCAATGACTTTAGGGGCTCAACCCCTCTAAATCCCCGCCAAGAATCTGAAACGCCGGAGGCAGATGCAGATTGAACGCTTGCTGCCCGGCTTTTGCGAGGGATCTCGTCCATGTCCTTTCCACTGCGGTCCCGGCCACTCCGGCCCTGGCGGATAGCTGGCCTCGCCGCCACCGCGGCTTTTTGGGCCTCGCAGGCGCTAGCGATGCCGGTGGATTACCAGTTGGGGTTCCAGCCGTCCAATTCGCCGGTGATGGATCGGATCGAGAGTTTTCACACCGAACTGCTCTACATCACCTTCGCGATCTGCCTGCTGGTGGCCGGACTTCTCGCCTACATCAGTTTTAGATTCCGCGCCGGCGCCAATCCCAACCCGTCCAAGGTCCATCACAACACGATTCTGGAGGTGGCCTGGACTGTCATTCCGGTGATCATCCTTGTGGTGATCGCGGTTCCCAGTTTCCGCCTGATTTATTATGAGAGCGACATCCCCAAACCCGCCCTGACCATCGAGGCCATCGGCAAGCAGTGGTTCTGGACCTACCGGTATGCAGACGCCAACGCTGGCTTCGCCTTCGACTCGCTCGGCCTTTCCGACGATGCTGCCAAGAAGGCCCACGAACCGCGCCTGTTGGGCGTCGACAATCCCGTGGTGGTGCCCGTGAACAAGGTCGTCGAGATCATCACCACCGGCGCCGATGTGATTCATTCCTGGGCGCTGCCGCAAATGGGTGTGAAGATGGACGCCATCCCGGGCCGGCTCAATCACACCTGGTTCAAGGCCGATCGCACCGGCACCTATTATGGCGAATGCTCGGAATTATGCGGCGCCCGCCATGCCTTCATGCCGATCGAAGTGAAAGTGGTGAGCGAGGCCGATTACCAGGCATGGCTTGCCGCGGCCAAGAAAAAATTCGCGGCGCTCGACACCGACATTCACCTCGCGGCGGAATAGGAACTGTGTCATGACGGATCTCGCTTTCGAGCAGCATCGCGAAGAACGGGAGTTCGAGGACCATAGCCACCACCCCACCGGCTGGCGCCGCTATGTCTATTCGACCAATCACAAGGACATCGGCACCATGTATCTGGTGTTCGCGGTCATCGCGGGCTTGGTCGGCGCGGCCTTCTCCATGGTCATGCGGGCCGAGCTTATGTACCCGGGCCTGCAGGTCTTCAGCCAGCCGCACACTTACAATGTGTTCGTCACAGGTCACGGGCTGATCATGATATTCTTCATGATCATGCCGGCGATGATCGGCGGCTTCGGCAATTGGCTGGTGCCGCTGATGATCGGAGCTCCCGACATGGCGTTCCCGCGGATGAACAACATTTCGTTCTGGCTGCTGCCGTTCTCTTTCACCCTCCTAATCCTCAGCATGTTCGTGGAGGGCGATTCCGGCGGCATCGGCATGGGCGGCGGCTGGACGATGTATGCGCCGCTATCGACCTACGGCTCGCCCGGGCCGGCCATGGATCTCGCCATCTTCTCGATTCACATCGCCGGTGCTTCCTCGATCCTGGGGGCGATCAACTTCATCACCACCATCTTCAACATGCGCGCGCCCGGCATGACGCTGCACAAGATGCCGCTGTTCGTGTGGTCAATGCTGGTGACGGCGTTCCTGCTGCTGCTGTC
>JBOHKF010000084.1:0-2972 GCA_050729015.1 Rhizomicrobium sp.
CCCAGGCCCGTGCCCTGGCCCACCGGCTTGGTGGTGAAGAAGGGATCGAAGATCTTGCTCTGGATCTCCTTGGACATGCCGATGCCGGTGTCAGTCACCTCGATGCGAACATAATCGCCGGCCGGCATGACCGCCGTGCCCAGCGCCGAGGACTGGGTCACCGTCTCATTGGCGGTCCGGATCGTGACAGTGCCGCCGCCTGGCATCGCATCACGGGCATTGACCACCAGATTGATGATCGCGTTGCCCAGCTGTGCCTCATCGGCGTGAACGGTCCAGAGGTCGGGACCACGTTCCACATTCAGGTTTATGCCTTCGCCCACCAGCCGGCGCAGCATCTGCGCCAGTTCGCCGATCGCGTCATTCAGCGCTAGAAGCTTGGGCTGCATGGTCTGCTTGCGGCTGAAGGCCAGAAGCTGGCCCACAAGGGTGGCGGCGCGAAGCGCGTTCTGGTGCACTTCGTTGATCTCCTTGAAGGAGGAATCGCCGGCAGGGTGGCGCATCAGCAGGAATTCGCAATTGCCGATGATGACGGTCAGAAGATTGTTGAAGTCGTGGGCCACGCCGCCCGCCAACTGGCCCACCGCCTGCATCTTCTGCGATTGGGCGAACTTGATTTCCAGCGCCTTCTGCTCGGATACATCCATCAAATAAAGCACCACGCCGTCCGCCAGAGGACTTGCGAACATCTCCGCCATGCGTTCGCCCACGCGAAGCTCGATGGCGCGGGCTCCGCTTTCCCCGCGCTGGGCCGCGGCAAGGAGACTTGCGATTCCGGCGCGGTCGCTTTCCTCGGCCAGGCTCGCGGGGTTGCGGCCCGAGAGGCTGCCCGAAAGCCCGAAGAATGTCGCGAAAGCGGAATTGGCGCCCTGAATGATGCCGCTCCTGTCGGCGAAGGCCACTCCGATGGGTGCATGCGCGAAAAGCGCAGCAATGGTCTGATCCTTTTGGGGAAGGGCGGAGCCCGCAGGTATTGCGTCTTCGGCCGGCACCGAGACAGACGGGACCGCTTGCGCAAGACCGGCAAGCCGGGGGGTGAACCACCAGGCCGTCTCGCCGCCATCCAAAGGCCTGACCGCGGCCACCAGTTCCAACCCCGGCATCACCTGGATGGTTTCCTCGCGTGCCTGGCCTTTCGCCGCATCGCGGGCCAGCCGGTAGAGCACGGCACTCGACATCTCTCCTGCCAGCGCGAGTTCCGGGGGCGGGGCGCTTTCACCGTCCTTCACGGCCGCCATCCGGCGATAGACGGGATTGCACGCGCTCACCGCGCCGGCCGGACCGATGATGACCCAGGCGACATTGGCTTTGGCCGCGGCCTCGGCCACGCGCCGGGCTTGGGCCCGGTTGAACCCCTCTCGCGGCCAGACCGCATAGATCAAAAGTGCGGCCACGACGGCGATCCCGCCTACCAGCGCGTATCCCGCAGCGCCCGCCGTTTGCGGATAGGCCATGGCGAGCGCGGCGCCCGCGATGGCCAACAGGCCAAACCCCAGCGAGGCCCAGCGCCACGCGCCGGTGGAGACACCGACGGCTCCGTTGGCGAGGGAGGGAATTTCCATCCACCGCACTTTACAGGATTCGGTTAACGAATGGTTTCTCCCCGGTGCGACCGGAAGGCTTTCGTTCACTTTGCCAGTTCCACCGCAGAATTTCCGCCGGAGTCTTGCCTCAGCGCCTGGCCATCTTGCCGCTCAGCCGCATCACATAGCCGATCACCTGCGCCACCGCCTTGTAATGCTCCGGGGGAATCGCTTCGTCCACCTCCACGCTGGCATGGAGAGCGCGCGCCAAAGGTGGATTCTCGATCACCGGCACGTGATGCTCTTCCGCCACGGCGCGGATGCGCAAGGCAAGCTGGTCCACGCCCTTGGCCACGCAGATCGGCGCGGCCATCGTGCCGGACTCATATTGCAGGGCGACCGCGAAGTGCGTGGGATTGGCGATCACCACCGTGGCCCCGGGCACCTTGGCCATCATGCGCCTCTTGGCCCGCTCGTAGCGAATCTGGCGCACCTTGGCCCTGACCTGAGGATCGCCCTCATTCTGGCGGAACTCCTCCTTGACCTCCTGCCTGGACATGCGGTGGCGGCGCATGAAACGCAGATATTGCACCAGGTAATCCAGGCCCGCGATCACCACCAACGCCGACAGGGTTGCCATCAGTATCTTGAAAAGCAGATGGCTCATGTCGCCAACCACGCCAGCCGGCGATTGGCCGAGTATGGAGCCGAGCGTGCCCCGCTCGGGCCATAATTGCGTCCATATGGCAAGCCCCACGATGGCGAGCTTGATCAGGCCCTTGAGAAGGTTGAGCCAACCTTCCAGTCCGAACATGCGCGAGAAGCCGGCGGCCGGCGAAAGCTTGGCGAAATCCGGCTTAAGTTTCTCGAATGTGAAAGTGGGCCGGCTTTGCAGCAGGTGACCCAAAAGCCCAGCCAGCATCATCACGCCCATGAAGGGCGCCAGGATCACGGCCAGGCGCAGAGCCAAGCCCCACAACAATGCCGTGAGGCTTCCCCCATCCACCGCCATCCGGTCCGGCTGTTCGAGAAAACCTGCGAGAATGCCGGCCAGGCCGACGGCGATGGAACGACCGAACATGGCGACGGCCAGGGTGCCCCCCGCCAGCACCGCCAGCGTGGACACTTCCATGGATTTGACGACGTCGCCCGCCTCGCGCGCCTGATCCAGCCGTTTCTGGGTAGGCTGCTCGGTCTGCTGGGAGTCGTCGGTTTCATCGGCCAAGACGTGTCAACCTCAAAGAAACATGCCCATCGAGGTGGCGTAGTAATTGAGAAAGAGGGTGATGATCGCGCCCATCATCAGGAGCAGGATCGCGAAGCCGGCCATCAGATTGATGGGGATGGCGAGAAAAAACACTTGCAGTTGCGGCATCAGCCGCGCCAGCAGCCCCAGCCCCGCATAGACGGCGAAGCCGAATACCAGGAAGGGCGCAGCGAGTTGAAAGC
>JBOHKF010000085.1:0-3477 GCA_050729015.1 Rhizomicrobium sp.
GCTTCCAGGCCTCGCTGGCGTCGAGATCGCCGGCATATTCAGGGGCGGCAGGGTCAGACATGGCGCTTGCGCCTGGACAAAGTTCCAGCATTGCCGGGATGGCCCGCCAGCATAAACAGCTCGAAATTCAAAGAGTTAAGAGACTTCAGAGACTGTAGACGGAGGATCCGCGTCGGAATTATTTGTTCCGTCGTCGAATATACGAGTTTTACTGTCTCTATACTTCGACATTCTTACCATCCACCCCAAACGTTGGCAACGATACGATCAAGTCGGGCTTCGGTACAAGAGGAATAAACCAAGAACACATGGCAATTCGTGGAATTACCCTCATTTCTGTAAACCCAGCTAAATGATTGTACCGTATACGGAAAATGCAATCGCTGCACCAAATCCCGGCGAATCAGGTACTTAGCATCGGGAGAACGGCTTGCCGCACTGCAGCAAGATCGTATCGCGCGAATGTCAGCATACTGACAATAAAAAACCCGATCCTGGGCGGTCGGGTTGTTTCTAGTCTTGTCTTTTCTTGGTTTTGTTTTCAGGATTTCGAAGAGTTTTCAGCGGCTTCGTCTATGGCTTGAGCTTTCCCACCCGTTTGGCAAGGCGCGAAACCTTGCGCGAACCGGTATTGCGGTGGAGCGCGCCCCTGGAGACGCCGCGCATGATTTCCGGTTCGGCCGCTTTCAACGCCGCCATCGCGCCATCCTTGTCGCCTTTCGCGACCGCTTCTTCGACCTTGCGGATGAAACCGCGGATGCGGGTCTTGCGCGAGGCGTTGATCGCCGCGCGTTTGGTCTGCGTGCGGACGCGTTTGGCGGATGAAGCGATATTGGGCATGGGTTTTTCCGGCAAGGGCTCGCAAGAGGCGGCCTATTAGCGTTTTGCGCCCGCCTCGTCAATGAACGGCGCGCGGGGTCACTCCCTAATGCTGGCAGGCCGGGCAATAGAAAGTCGCGCGTCCGGATTGGACGATGCGTTTGACCATGCCGCAGCAGTTTGGATTTCGGCACGGTCGCCCGGCCCGGCCGTAAACGCGAAGATGATGCTGAAAGGCGCCCGGATCGCCGGTGGCCTGGGCGTGGTTGCGCAAGGTGGAACCCCCCGCTTCGATGGCCGCCGCAAGCACCCGCTTGATGGTATCCACGAGCGCCGAGATTTCGTGTTTCTTGAGTGAGCGAGCACGTCTTTTGGGCGAAATATGCGCGAGGAACAAAGCCTCGCAGACATAGATATTTCCTAACCCTGCCACCAGCCGCTGGTCCAGGAGAGCGGCCTTGATGGGGGTCTTTCTGGTCTCGAGCACCGACGACAAATACGCGCCATCCATGCCCTCGGACAAAGGCTCGATGCCGAGAGTCGCGAACCGGGCGCCGAGCCGGTCGGCGGGAATGAGGGTCATCAGGCCGAAGCGGCGGGGATCGTTGAAGACGATCATCGCCGGGGCGTCCGTCCAGAGCACCACGTGATCGTGCTTGGAGGCGCCTGCACCCTTTGGCGGCGGGTTATAGACATAGCCGTCCAGGCGTCGCTGCGACCCTTGCGCGTAAACGCTTATCCGCCCGGACATGCCCAGATGGATCACCAGCGTTTCGCCATTGTCGAGATCGGCCAAAAGATATTTGGCGCGACGGGCAAGCCTTATCACTGTGCGGCCCTTCAGCCTTTGGGCGAAGCGGGAAGGAAATGGTACCCGCAGATCCCGGCGCCGGATCTTCGCGGCGGCTATGGTGTGGCCTTCCAGGACCGGCTTGAGACCGAGACGCACGGTTTCGACTTCGGGAAGTTCGGGCATATCTGTATCCTCTTGTCACCGGCGGTAGCCGGGCGCAAGCAGATGGGCAACCGAGGGTCAGGGCGATGAACGACGGGGATTTGGCCGCCAGTTTCGGTTTCCGTGACGTCGCGGAACAGGAAAAGCAGGGCCTAGTACGGCAAGTGTTTTCGTCGGTGGCACGACGCTACGATCTGATGAATGACCTGATGAGCGGGGGAATTCATCGCATCTGGAAGGACGCGATGGTCGAATGGCTCAATCCGCAGCCGGGTTGGCGGGTTCTGGATGTCGCGGGCGGGACCGGGGACATCGCGCTGCGTATTGCCCAGCTTGCCCAAACCAGAGGCGGCGCGGCCGAAATCACCGTCCTGGACATCAACCGAAACATGCTGGCGGAGGGGATGCGCCGCGCCGGCGCCACCAACCAGGACCGGATGTCCTGGGTGTTGGCCGATGCCGAAAATCTGCCTTTTCCCGACCAGACATTCGACGCCTATACCATCGGTTTTGGGATTCGCAACGTCACCCATATCGAGCGGGCGCTTTGCGAAGCGCGAAGAGTGCTGAAGACCGGAGGCCGCTTCCTCTGCCTGGAATTTTCCAAGGTCGAGGTGCCGGGGCTGGACAAGGTCTACGATGCCTATTCTTTCAAGCTCCTACCCAAGATCGGCGCCCTCGTGGCGGGTGACGGTGCGGCTTATCGTTATCTGGCCGAGAGCATACGCCGCTTTCCCCCTCGCGAGGCTTTTGCGGTCATGGTGGAAAAGGCGGGTTTGGCCCGGGTGAAGGTACGCAGCCTTTCCGGCGGCATTGCCGCGATGCATTCGGCGTGGCGGATCTGATGGCCGAACTCGCAAGTCTCGCGCGCCTCGTCCATGTCGCGGCGGTGCTGGCGCCGCGGGCCTGGGATTTCCGCCGCGATCGGCCCGGCGCAGGCGCGCGCCTGGCCGAGGCGCTGAAAGGGCTGGGACCGGCCACCATCAAGCTGGGCCAGATGCTGGCGACCCGTCCGGACATTGTGGGCGAGGAAACCGCCCTCTCTCTGGCCCATCTCCAGGACCGGCTTGCGCCCTTCCCTTTGAGCGCGGCCCGCGCCGGCATCGCCAAGAGCTTCGGCCGTCCGGTGGAGGAGGTTTTCTCCTCCTTCGGCAATGCCGTGGCGGCTGCCTCCGTTGCCCAAGTCCATCACGCCACCACCTCGGATGGCGTCGAAGCCGCGGTCAAGGTGCTGAGACCGAAGATTCGCACGCTGTTTGCACGCGATCTCAAAGCCTTCTTTCTGCTCGCGCGGCTGGCCGAGCGCCTTTCAAGCGAGGCGCGGCGGCTGCGCCTCATCGCCATGGTAGAGGCGCTGTCCGAAATGGTGGCAATCGAGCTGGACCTCAGGATGGAGGCCGCTGCCGCCTCCGAACTTTATGAACGCACCCGCGCCGACCCCGAATTTCGCGTGCCTCATGTCGATTGGGCCCGCACCTCGGCCAATGTCCTGACCAGCGAGTGGATCGACGGCACCCCGATCCGCGACGCCAGCGCGCTGCTCAAGGCCGGTCACGATCCAAGAAGAGTGGCGTTGATCCTGGTGCGCAGCTTCCTGACGCAGGCGCTGCGTGACGGCTTCTTTCATGCCGACATGCATCCCGGCAATCTCTTTCTCGACAAGGCCGGCCGGCTGGTGGCGGTGGATTTCGGCATCATGGGAC
>JBOHKF010000086.1:0-3705 GCA_050729015.1 Rhizomicrobium sp.
GGCTACGCCAACATGGTCCTGGTGCCGCAAAAGTGGCTCGATGGCAATCCCAAGGCGGTCCAGGCCTTCTATGACGCCAGCCGCGATGGCTGGCACGATTATCTCGAAGGCAATCCCGCAGCCGCCAATGCGCTTATCAAGCGCGATAATCCCGACATGACCGATGCCATCATCGCCCAGGCCATTGACAAGATGAAACGCTATGGACTGGTTTTGGGAGGGGACGCTCCCACTTTCGGTATCGGCGCCATGACCCAAGCGCGCTGGCGCACCTTCTATCGGACGATGCAGAGTGCGGGCCTCTATCCCAAGGGGCTTGATTACACCAGGGCCTACGACCTGCGTTTCATGCGGGGGACGTTCCAGAACTTCCGATGACATTGATCGCGCTTGACGGAGTGGGGAAGCGCTTCGCAAACGGCGTCCAGGCTCTTTCGGATCTGTCGTTCGCCGTGCGCGAAGGCGAGTTTGTCTCCCTGCTGGGCCCCAGTGGTTCCGGCAAATCCACGGTGCTGAGGCTGATCGCGGGACTGATCGAGCCCGACGACGGAACAATCTGCTGGCAACCAAGCCGCCCGGAACTGGGCTTCGTCTTTCAAGAGCCCACGCTGATGCCCTGGACGGACGCGCTCGCCAATGCCCGCCTGCCGCTCGATCTCGGCGGCGTTCCGCGCCGCCAAGCCAATGCCCAAGCCGGCGAGGCCCTGGCACGCCTGGGGCTTGGCGACTTTCTTCACGCCTATCCCCGGGAACTGTCGGGAGGAATGAAAATGCGGGTCTCCATCGCCCGCGCGCTGGTGAAGGTGCCGCGTGTGCTCTTGATGGACGAACCTTTCGCCGCACTTGACGAGCCCACGCGCCAGGACCTGAACGACGATCTGCTCAAGCTGTCGGGCGCCGACGGCATAACCGTGATCTTCGTCACCCATAGCGTGACGGAGGCGGCCTATCTTTCCGGACGGGTGCTGGTGCTTTCGCCCCGGCCCGGCCGGGTCAAGTCGGAGATATCCTTGGGCCATAAGGTGCGCGACCGTCTGTCGCCGTCTTTTGCGGAAAACCACGCCAAGGTGGCGAAAGGCCTGCTCGCGACGGAATGAGACGCGCAATCTCCTGGCTCCTGCCCGTTCTTTTGGGCATCGCGCTCCTGCTCCTGTGGCAGGTCATCGTGATAGCGCGGCACATTCCCCCTTATGTCCTTCCCGCGCCCAGCGCCATCGTAAGAGCGCTTGCGGGAAATTTCTCGTCTCTTATGTTTTCGCTGGTTTCGACCTTGACCGTCACGCTGGAAGGGTTTGGTGGGGCGCTGGCGGCCGGCGTGGCGCTTGCCGTCGGCTTCAGTCAAAGTCCCATGGCGGAGCGCGCGCTTTATCCTTATGCGGTGGTCATGCAGGTGACGCCGATGGTGGCGATCGCACCCTTGATCCTGATCTGGGTGGGGTTCGAGCGCATCGACGTGGCGCTGGCGCTGATCGCCGCGCTGGTCGCCTTTTTTCCCATCCTGTCGAACACCACCCTGGGCCTCAAATCGGCCGACGCAAACCTGGTGGAGTTGATGCGGCTTTATGGCGCTTCCCGCTGGCAGATCCTTTGGCGGCTCAGGCTCCCAACCGCGCTTCCCTATCTTCTGGGCGCGATGAAGATTGCCGGTGGTCTTTCGCTGATCGGCGCGGTGGTTGCGGAATTCGTTGCCGGCTCGGGCACCGCCAGCGGGCTCGCATGGCGCATCGTCGAGGCAGGCAACCGGCTCGAAATCGCCACCATGTTCGCAGCCCTTCTGCTGCTGGCCCTCCTTGGGATTGCCATTTTTGCGGTTTTCTCTTGGCTTGAGTGGCTGGTGTTGCGGCGGTGGCACGAAAGCGCCGCAGAGACCCAAATCTAGCAGTTGAGGCGTTTGCGGCGCACGAAATGGCCGCGAAAATTCTGTTCATCCCCGGTTCATGTTGGACGCGCCAATCTATCCATGCGGGGCATAAGGAGGGATCCATGCGCAAAGCTCTCATTCCGATGCTGGCCTCGCTGATTCTGTGCGGAGCGGCGACCGGCGCTTTGCTCGTCACCGAGGCAAGCGCCCAAGGGTCATCGCGCGAGCCGGTGATGGCGCTGGTGGGCTCGAGCGCCTTGCTGGCGCAGAACGCTCCCCTCGCCGGGCAGAGCCAAGGGTTGCGCTCCGACATGACCGCGCCCTTGACAAGAGATTTCTGCCAGGACCGCCATGCCCGCGAGGCCGGCCGCCTGGCTTACATGGAAACCCGTCTCGCGCTGACCGAGGCCCAGCGTCCGCTGTTCGACCGCTGGAAGCAGGTGATGCTGGATGCCGCCCAGCGCCGCGCCGCCGATTGCGGGCAGCGCGCCGCCCTGCAGGGCCAGAACCGCGCCGATCCGGTGGCGCGCATGAGCCGTGAAGAAGCGACCCTAAAAGGGCGCATTGCCGATCTCGATGCCGAGCGTCCCGTATTCGCGGCCTTCTATCAGTCGCTGACGGCCGGGCAACGCGACCTTCTGCAGCCCCGCTCCATGAGGGCGCGGGACCGCGGCTTCGTTCCTCGCCGCTAGAGAGATTCAGGAAAAGCGTGTGACGCGGCGCCGAGTCGCGACCGGCCGGCAACATCGGGCCGATCGCCGACACCCTCTTGCCAAGGCCGGCGCGTTGGCCCAAACAGGCGCCACGCCCGATGGGATAGCGATTTGAACGCGCCGCTCCTGGTTAACGCCCTTCCGCGCTATTCTTCCATCGCCGCCGCGGTTACGGCGGAAAGGCCCGGCCTGCCGCTTTACCTGATCCATCCCCGGCGCATCCGCGGCGCGGCCGAACGCTTTGCCGCTTTCCCCGGCGATGCGCTTTATGCGGTCAAGGCCAATCCTCATCCCTTGGTGCTGGAGCAGATTTGGCAGGCGGGCGTGCGTCATTTCGATACCGCTTCGCTGGGCGAAATCGAATTGGTGAAATCCCGCCTTCCTGGCGCCATCTGCCACTTCATGACGCCGGTGCGCCTTCCGGGCGCGGCGAAGATCGCCTTCGAGCGGCATGGCGTCAGCGACTATGTAGTGGACTGCGACTTCGAACTGGACAAGCTGCTGGCTGAGACCGGCGGCGCCAAGGGCTTGCGCATCTTTGTGCGCGTCGCGACCCCTTTGGGCGGCGCAATCCTGGAACTCTCAAGCAAATTCGGCACCCCGCCGGAGGAGGCTGCCAAACTCCTGAAGCGCGTCGCCAGGACCGGCGCGGCGCCCGCCCTCACCTTCCATGTGGGTTCGCAATGCCTTTCGCCTTTTTCGTATGCCCAGGCGATCGAGATGGCCCGCCGTACCGCGACCTTGGCCAAGGTGGAATTGCAGGCGCTCGACGTGGGCGGAGGCTTTCCCGGCCCTTATACCGGCAATGACGTGCCGCCCTATCATTGGTATTTCGACACTATCAAGGAGGCGGTGCAGACGCTTGGCAATCCGGAAATTCCGCTGCTCTGCGAACCGGGCCGCGCGCTGGTAGCGGAAGGCCTGTCGCTGGTGACGCAACTCGTGCTGCGCAAAGGCGAAAGCCTTTACATCAACGACGGGACCTATGGCAGCTTCGACGAGCTTACGCTTCCCGGCTGGACCGGCGACTACCCGGTGGCGGCGATGCGCATCGATTCCGGCGGCAACGCCCGAAAGCTCATGGGCCAGACGAAGCCGTTCCGCGTGTTCGGCCCCACCTGCGATACCCTC
>JBOHKF010000087.1:0-8655 GCA_050729015.1 Rhizomicrobium sp.
TCCGCCGCGGCAGCGCTGGTGGCCCAGGTGGTGTCAAGCCAGGCACCGCCGGCCGCCGGCCAGGCCTTCGGCTCTTCGGTAGTTGCCAATGGCGGCAACCGCCAGCTTGCCAATACCGGGCAGCAGGCGCCCACGATTCTGGCGGGCCTGGCTGCGGGGCCGCCGCCGGTGGGCGCTGCCGCAGGAACGGGAGCCGCACCGCGGGCGGGACAAGGGATTAACGGTGGAGCGGTCGCCACCATTGCCTTGACCAATTTGACGGCGCCGGCAGCCACCACGGTGATCAGCACCACGCTTGCATGCACCACACCTTCTTGCAATTGAACCACAGCCATGCGGCAGAAAAAGCGCGTTGATGAAAATTGCTGGGGCGAGAATCGCCGGTCGCTGTCGTCCCGCAATGCTTGCGCTGTATGCAAGCCTCATGAGCGCGCCTGCCGCGGCACAAACCGCGACGCCAACCTTGCCTAACGTCACTGCCGCGCCCACCCCTACCGGCTCGACCGCTTCGGAAGCGAGCACCTACACTCTTGCGCCCAAAGGGTTTCCTTTGGGGGTTTGGCGCCTCTTTCCCACCCTCGAAACTCTCGGCAATTACGACGACAATGTCTTTCTGAGCGAGAAGGACCGCCAGGCGGATTATTTCTTTCGCGAGACTCCGCAATTCCTGCTGCGCTCGGATTGGTCGCGTCACGAGGCTGACCTTTACGGCGCCGCCAGCTTTTATCAGTACACGTCTCTTAACCATCAGGATCATTTGGACTGGGACGCCGGCGGTGACGCAAGACTCGATATTCTGAGAGGCATCACCTTGTCGGGCAACGGCTCCTATTCGGTCGAGCACGATGCCAATTCCTCGCCGGACCAGCCCACCGACGCGCTGTCGCCGGACCAGTTCGCGGTGACCCAGTCGAACGTGACTTTTTCCTATAATCCCTACCGCTTCGGGCTCACCTTGGGGGGAAGTCTGGAACGCTATGATTACGATCCCTCGCTTCTGGTGAACGGGGCGACCTCCAGCAACAGCGACCGCAACGAGGTTCTATACGACAGCTTCGTGAAAACCTCGTTCCAGATTTTTTCCGGCTATTCGTTTTTCCTGCAGGGTACGGAAAACAGCGAGCATTACGACCTCGCCGTGGATCGCTCCGGTCTCAGGCGTGACAATGACGGCTATGGCGGCGATGCCGGCTTCGATCTTTTGATCACAAATTTGATCCGCGGGGAGATTTTCGGCGGCTATCTGAAGCAGCAGTTCAAGGCGCCGTTCCACGACGAAAGCGGGCTCACCTACGGCGCCAATCTCGACTGGTTTCCCACGCCTTTGTGGACATTCCACCTTACCGCGTCGAGGGCGCTCAATGGCACGGTGCTTGCCACCGCCTCGACGGAAGACGACCGCACGGTTCAGGTCAAGGCCGATTTCCGCGCTCGGAGCGATGTCGTCATCACCGGCGCGGAGACGTTCCTGGACTCGAAATTCGACGGATCGCCCAGGGACGATCTCTATACCACCTCGCAACTCATGCTGGCCTATTATCTCAACCATTGGGCGAGCGTGGAGTTGTCGGACACCTTCCAGATCAGGGGCTCAACGGTCAGTGGCGAGAATTTCGACGACAATGTCGCCATGATAGGCCTGCGGCTGCAGGAGTAGGGCGGTGGCATGTCCCATCCCGGTGACAGGCGGGCAACGGCGATGACGGTGCAGCGAAGCATACCGCCGCTTTCCGCGTCCCTGCTTGGCATTCCCGACCGCCCGGCGGGAGGCGAGGGACTGGACATCAATGCCATTCTTCGCACGATAAGGACCCGCTATCGGATCATCGCGGGCACGGCGCTTGCCGTAGTCGCGTTGACGGTGGTGATGGTTTTCAACATCACGCCCATGTACGACGCCCACGCCCTGATTCTGATCGCCGACCGCGAGAACAAGGTCGCCGACCAGGACGCGGTCGTCTCCGATCTCGATACCGATCCCACCTCGATCGAGAACCAGCTCGAAATATTGAGATCGCGCGACCTGATGCTGCGGGTCATTGACAAGATGGGCCTCGACAAAAAGCCGATGCCCGCGTCGCGGCCCAGCCTGATCGCGCAGATCAAGCACGACATCAACCCGTTGAACTGGACGGCCCCGCCGTCGGAGCCTCAAACCGCATCGCAGGCCAAGCAGCAACAGCGCGAAGCGCTGGTGAACGGTCTTTTGGGCGCAGAGACGGTGACGTCCGTGGGACGGTCCTCGGCGTTGCAGGTCGCTTTCCGTTCCGCCAGCCCCCAGAATGCCGCCGACACGGCGAATGCCATCGCCAACGCCTATGTCGAAGAGCAGCTCAACGCGAAATTCCAAGCGACCCAGAAGACCTCGCAATGGCTGGCCGACCGTCTCGATAAATTGTCGTCTCAAATGCAGGCCGTGGATGCCGCCGTCCAGGAATACAAAGCGCAAAACAACATAACCGAGATGCCCAATGGCGGTTCGGTGCTGGACCAGCAGGTGGCGCAATTGAACACCCAGTTGGTGATCGCTCGCTCCAATCTTGCCGAGGCCCAGGCGAAGTACGCCCAGGCGCGCCAGCTTCAGGCCAGCGGCCGCGCCGAAGATCTTTCCCAGATCTTCCAGTCGGGGATGATCGAGCAGTTGCGCACCCAGCAGACCCAGCTTTTGCGCCAGAAGGCGCAATACATGACCATTTACGGGCCCCGCCATCCCAAGATGCTGGACCTTGAATCCCAGATCAAGGACGTCGACCAGAAAATCGGCGAGGAAGTAAACCGGGTCGTGGCCACCGTCGCCAGCGACGTCGCCGTGGCCGATGCGCATGTCCAGTCGCTTCAGACCAGCCTCGACAAGCTCGAGGCGGCGGCCGCCGGCCAGAGCAAGGCGGAAGTGAAGTTGAGCGAATTGCAGGCCCGGTCCACCTCGGCTCATCAGCTTTATGAAGCGTTCCTGGCCAAGTTCAAGGAGACGCAGGGCCAGGAGGGAATCCAAACTCCGGATTCGCGCGTCATATCGCGCGCCAACGCGCCCAGTACCCCGGCGATCCCCAACAAGACCCGTGATATCGAAATGGCGATGGCGGGAGGCTTGCTTCTGGGGTTCCTCGTCGCCATCGGGCTGGAGCGGCTCGATAATGGCATCACGACGGTGCAGCAGCTCGAAGACGTGGTCGGCATCCCGGTCCTCAGCACCATCCCCGAACTTGCCGGCATGAGCCGCGGCGAACGGGCGGAGGACCGCGTTATCGACAAGCCCTTGTCGGTATTTTCCGAAGCGGTCCGCGGGCTCCAGATGGCGCTGGTTCATTCCAATCTCGATCGCAAACCCAAGCTGATCCTGATCACGTCCTCGATCCCGGATGAGGGAAAGACCACCGTGGCGCTCAGCCTGGCGCGAACTTTCGCGCGCGCGGACAAGAAGGTTCTTCTCGTGGATTGCGACCTGCGAAGGCCCAACGTCGCCAAGGCGCTTGGTTTCGGCGGCCCCACCAACGGGCTGCTCAACGTGCTTTCGGGCGAGAAGAGTCTCGAGGAATCGCTGACCAAAGATCCGCGCTCCAGTGTGAAATGCCTGCTGACCGCGCGTATTCCAACGACCCCCACCGAAGTCCTGGGATCGGCGGCGATGGCGCGCCTGTTGGAGCGCCTGAGGACCGCCTATGACGTCGTGATACTCGATTCCGCTCCGATTTTGCCCGTGAACGACACCAAGGTGCTGGTGGGTGCAGTCGATACGATCGCCTTTGCCGTGCGCTGGGAGAAAACCCGCAAGGACGCGGTGGCCGCAGCCGTCAAGGCGTTGAGAGATATCTCCGCTCCCGTCGCCGGCGCGGTCATCACCCGGGCGGACGTCAAGCGCTACCGCTATTATAACTACGGCGAGCAGAGTTCTTACGCCAAATACTATACCGAATAGGGACGGCGCGATGGCAAGCCTCTTCGCTGACCTTCGGCGAAATGGGGCCCAAGAGCGGGCACCGGCACTGTCAAGTCATTTGGGGACAGCGGCGTTTTTGCTTTTTCTCGCCGTCCTTGCGGTTGCGCCATTTCCCCTCGGCAGCAACCGACCATGGTCATGGTCGCTCCTTTGCATTGCCATCGTCCTGTGCTGGTCTTTTTGGGCGGGTTCGGCCTGGCGACGGCGACGAGCCGGGGTTGCCTTCGCGCGGCCCCTGGCCTTACCCGCCCTTCTCGCCGGTCTCGCACTGATCTGGGGCCTCGTTCAGATTCTGCCTTTGGTACCGTCCGCGTGGATCAATCCCGTTTGGCAGACGGCGGCAACCATCCTCGGCGAGAGGATCGGGGGAACGATCTCGGTTCTACCATGGCGGACCGTTACCGAGCTGATGAAGCTTGGCACCTATGCCATGGGTTTTTGCCTGGCCTTTTCCTTTGCCCGAAGCGACGAAGGTGCCCGCCGTTTGCTCGACGGGCTGATCCTGGCCGGAGCCTTCTATGCGGCCTACGGCTTCGCGCTGGTATTGATGCAGTATTCGCAATTCGAGCTGTTCTACGACGTGCCGGCGAGAACCGGCTTGCGCGACCTTTCAGGACCCTTCGTCAACCACAACAGCTTCGCGACTTTTTCGGGGTTGATTTTCATCTGTGCGGGCGCGCGCTTCGTCAGCGGCGGCTGGGCGAAGTTCGCCCGAGCCGAGGGGGCAAGGCGGATGGCGGTTGGCCTGCACTATCTTTTCGGACGGGGAGCGCTGTGGCTTGCCGCCGCGACGCTGACGCTGTCAGCGGTCATCGCCACCGGTTCCCGCGCCGGGAATTTTGCCACCTTCGCGGCGATGACCTTCCTGCTTGCCTTGTCGCTGCGGGCCGCCCGGGAGAAATCGCGGCGCCCGATTGCGCTGATACTGGCCTTGGCCGGCCTGGGGGCGGTCGCCATTCTATTTGTCATCAACGGCAGCGTCCTGGTCTCCCACCTGGACGATCTGGCCGCTCCGGGACAGAATCTCCGGCTTCTTCTTTGGCAGGCCGCGGTCGGAATGATTCGCGGTGCACCCTGGCTGGGGTTGGGATTGGGGACCTATCAGACCGCCTATCCTCTCTATGCCCATACCGTCACGCCCTTCATCATTGACAAGGCCCATAACGACTATCTGGAATTGGCGGCGGGGTGGGGGCTTCCTGCGGCCCTGCTTTGGTGGTCGGCGCTCCTGTGGCTGGCGGGCCTCTGCCTAAGGGGCACATTCCTGCGGCGGCGCAACCGGATCTATCCGATGCTGGGGGCAGGCGCGACGCTTCTTGTCGGGGTCCATGCGATTTTCGATTTCAGCTTGCAGATCCCTGCCATTGCCCTGACTTTTGCGGCCATCCTGGGATTGGGCGTGGGCCAGGCGTTTCCGGGCCGCGGCCAAAATGCGGACGATACGGAAGTGCCGGCCCGCTTCACGAAGTGGCCGCGGTGGCTGGTACGGCTGCCGGTCGCGGCGCCCGTACCTCTCATCCTGCTGGCGGCTCTGCCTCGATTGCTGTCCGGTCTGGCCCAGGAAGAAGCCTTTCCTGCGACCGCCTACATGGCGGCAAATGCGCCGTTATCCCGACCGGCTTATCAAAGCACTGCGAGCATTCTCTCCCGCGCGCCACGCCAGGACGGCAAGACCGGGCTGATCCAAGCAGAAGCGCAACTGGACGCTGGCGCGCCGACCGCGAACGTGGCAGACAAGATCAGGGCCGACCTTTCCTACGCCCCCGCGGAGGCGCGGGGCTGGATATTGCTTGCCGCCCTATCGAGCGGCAGAAACCCCAGGCAAGCGGCTTCGCAACTGGCTTTTGCTTTCAAACTCGCCCCTTACGAGTATTACCTGATTGCGCCGCGCACCTTGGTCGCCGCGCCCTTATGGCCCCATCTTCCGGTCAAGGTACAGACAGTGCTTTTCAAGGATGTTCGTGCCATGGCCCTGGATCCGAACCGGCGGACGGAGTTGCGCGCGCTACTCGCCCGGCAAGGCGGCGGTGCGCTGGTGACGCGCGCGCTGCAAGGAAGGCCCGAGGACATCAGGGAACTAAATCGGGAATTGGCGCGTGAGACGCTAAATCTTCCATGAAAGGCGGGGGGCGGCGATTTTGAGCGATCCTTTTGATTGCCGCCGTCCGCGGAATGGGTGCGGACAATGGTAGGATCGCGATCCGGGCAATCCGCGGCGCCTGTCGCCGCTGGAGCCGCGCAGCCGCCACGCGTGCCGGAGGGAACGCGAATCTACGCGATCGGCGATATCCATGGATGCGACGACGCCCTCAAGGCCCTGCAAAGGGAAATCACGCGCGACGCCGCCCCCTATCCGGGAACCAAGCTCATTGTCTATCTGGGCGATTACGTGGATCGCGGCCCCAATTCCCGCGAAGTGATTGAACGGTTGATGCACAAGGTCCCGGCCGGTTTCGCCGCGCGGTATGTCAAAGGCAATCACGATGCCGCGGTGCTCGATTTTCTCGAGGATGCGGAAATCTACCGGCTGTGGCGTCATGTCGGTGCGGCGGAAACTTTGGCAAGCTATGGCGTCCGTCCGCCCCTGTTTGCCGGGCGGGAGAAGCTCGAACAGGCGCGGCGGGCTTTTTCCGAGGCCTTTCCGAGGTCCCACCTTGACTTCCTCAAATCCCTCGAGCTGATGGTTCTGATTGGCGAATATGCCTTCGTTCATGCCGGGATCCGGCCCGGCGTCGCGTTAGAACAGCAGCGGGCCGACGATCTTCTTTGGATACGCAATGAATTTCTCGAGTGGAACGCACCGCATCCAAAAATCGTGGTGCATGGGCATAGTCCCGTCCCTGTGCCTTTGATCCGCCACAACCGGATATGCGTGGACACGAGCGCGTATCTCACGGGCATTCTGTCCTGCGCGGTCCTGGAAGGCGATGCGTGCCGCTTCCTGCAGGCGCAGGGACATTGAGCGTTAAGCAAGCGCGTTAAGCCAAGATGATCATATTGGGCCTCAATGCCTTTCACGGGGACGCCGCGGCCGCTCTCCTGCGGGATGGGAAACTGATCGCGGCCGCCGAGGAAGAACGATTTCGCCGGATCAAGCATTGGGCCGGCTTCCCCTCCCAGGCGATCCGCTATTGCCTTCTGGAAGCCGGCGTTTCCATAAGGGACGTCGATCACATTGCCGTCAACCAGGACAGTCGCGCCAATCTGTGGCGGAAAATCCGCCATGTCGCCGCTCACCCTCCCCGCGCCGGATTGGTGCTGGAGAGGATGAGAAACCGGAAAAGGCGGGTCCAGTTGCCGAACCTCGTCGCGAGCCTGGAAGGCGGACAGCGGTTCGTCGGAAAATTCCATCGGGTTGAACATCATCTCAGCCATCTCTATTCCGCCTTCTATGTTTCGCCATTTCGGCAGGCGGCGGTGCTTTCGGTCGACGGCTTCGGCGATTTCTCCAGCGCGGCATGGGGAGCCGGTGACGGGGATCGTCTCACGGTGCATCGGCGGATTCACTTTCCGCATTCCCTGGGAATTTTCTACCAGGCACTAACCCAGTATCTGGGGTTTCCCCATTATGGCGATGAGTACAAGGTGATGGGGCTGGCCCCCTATGGAGAGCCTTCGTATCTCGACAAGATGCGCCAAATTCTGAGACTTTGTCCGAAAGGCGAGTTTGAACTGAATCTTCGCTATTTTCGTCACCATGTCGAGGAAATCCCCCACCAGTGGATGGGAGGGTCCCCGCAAATGGCCGACCTATTTCGACCGGCTCTCGAAGACTTGCTTGGGCCGCGCCGTCGTGCCGGTGATCCGATAGAGGACCGGCACCGCCATCTCGCGCGCTCGACCCAGGCGATGTATGAGGAAGGATTCTTCAATATCCTCCAGCAATTGCAAAAAGACACTGGCTTTTGCGAATTGGCGCTCGCCGGAGGGTGTGCTGCGAACTCCGTCGCCAATGGCAAAGTGCGCCGTCGATCGGGGTTCCGGCGCGTCTATGTCCAATCCGCGGCCGGCGACGCGGGAGGGGCGATCGGCGCCGCGCTCTCGGTCTGGAACGGCCTTAAGGGTACGCGCAGCTTTGTGATGAATCACGCCTATTGGGGTCCCGGCTACACTGGCGATGAACTGGCGCAGACGCTGGCTCGCCGGCAGGACGCGTTGGACAAGGCAACCTGCACGACGGAAGCTTTGCCCGACGACTTTACCCTCTGCAAGAGAACCGCAGCCGCCATCGCCGCCGGCAAGGTGGTCGGGTGGTTTCAGGGCCGGATGGAGTGGGGCCCCAGGGCTTTGGGAAACCGCTCCATCCTCGGCGATCCCCGGCGCGCGGACATGAAGGCCGTCCTCAACAGCAAGATCAAACGGCGGGAGTCGTTCCGCCCGTTTGCGCCATCCGTGTTGGACTCGGAGGTTGCGGAGTGGTTCGAGGATGACGATGCGGTGCCTTTCATGATGCAGGTATATCAGGTTCGCGAAGGCAAGCGGGCTCTGATCCCGGCGGTGACCCATGTTGACGGTTCCGGCCGGCTCCAGACCGTTTCTCGGGACGCAAATCCCGTCTTTTTCGCACTCATCGAAGCCTTTCGGGAGCTGACCGCGGTCCCCATGCTGCTTAACACGTCGTTCAACGAGAATGAGCCTCTGGTTTGTACGCCTGACGAAGCTCTCGATTGCTTCGTGCGAACCCGGATGGATGTTCTGGTGTTGGGCCGCCTTTACAT
>JBOHKF010000088.1:0-3831 GCA_050729015.1 Rhizomicrobium sp.
CGCGAAGATCCATTGAATATGGTTTTGCCATTCATGCTGGCCTCCCTACCCAGCCAGCATCTTGAATCTGACTCGCGGCCCTTTGTGAATCCCCTTTCGATTCGGGATAATCCCATCCCGCTCTAATGGGCGATTGTTCGATCAATCCGAAACGGCGCTGGTCGTCCCCGCATCGCGGGCTGCCGGCCAGCGACGATGGATCCAAAGCCATTGCGAAGGATCGGCGCGCACCAACTGTTCCAACCTCTGATTGATCGCCGCCGTCATCGCCGCGACGTCGCTCCTGAGGTCGCCGGTCGGCGCATAGTCCAAGGGCGGATGCATGGTGACGCGGAATCGCGCCCCGCCCAGTCTCTTGTTGGAGGCGAATACCACCGGCAGGTTGAGCTTGAGCGCCAGCATGGCCGGCATGGGCGTTGTCATGGCGTCGCGGCCGAAAAAGGGCGCCGGCAGGCCCTCATCGGTCTTCTGGTCGGCGAGGAGCAGAACGGCCCGCCCGGTTCGCAGCAGTGAGAAGATGCGCCTGGTGCCGTTATGCTTGCTGATCTGCTCGGCATAGCCCTTTCTAGCGCGCGCCCGGGCGATAAAGCGGTCCACATGGGGGTTGTTGGGCGGGCGATAGACAATGGCGCCGTCGAGGCCAAAGCGGAAGGCGGCGATCCCCAGGATTTCCCAATTGGCGAAATGCCCGGAAAGCAGCAGCACGCTGCGCCCGCGCAATTTCTCCGCCTCCTGGATATTTTCCGTCAGGATGCGCGGGCTCTCGCCATAAAGGTCGAATTTGTCGAGATGCGCGTATTCGGCAACGGTGCGGCCAAGATTATCCCACATCGCGCCGAGGATGGCGGCGATTTCGGCCGGCTGCTTCTCGGGAAAGGCGCTTTTCAGATTCGCGCGGGCGACTTTGTTGGCGCGCGTCAGCGAGAAAAAATTGCGGCCGATAAAGCCTCCCGTCGCCGAAGCCAGATCCAGCCCCAGCAGGCGGAAAAAACCCATGAAGGCGAGGAAGGCCGCCGCCTCCGCGCCATAGCGCAACTTGCGTGCAAAGGTGAGGCGAGGGATGGCCATGTGGGTGCGTGGCGCTAGAAAAATTCCAGGAAAAGCAGGAAGCGCTCCTCCATCCGGAACTGCGACAAAGCAAATATCTGAGGTGGATCACCGATTCCGCGAAGATGGTGATTCGCTCTAGCCCGCCCCTCCGGGCCTGTCAAGCAACCCGGTTGATGATCTGCGCAAGAGCGTGATCGTCGTCGAAGAGCGCCCGCACTTTGAGCACGACGATGCCCTCCCGGTCCGCGGGCTTGAGACGCACAAAATCCTTTTCGGTGGTGACAAGGAGGCGGCCTGCGGCGCTCTTCCGGAGCGCCGCAATCTCGCGCGCGGCGAACCGATGATGGTCGGCAAAGAATCGCGCGCCGTCAACGAAGGCCCCCACCTGGTGGAGCGTGGCCACAAATTTTTCCGGCCGGCCGATGCCGGAAAACGCGAACACGCGTTTGCGGTCGAGGGGGTTCTCTTCCGGCAATAGACGGGCGCTGAGCACCGTTCCCCGGTAATGGCCAAGATCCGGATTCCCGCTGCCCATCACGATCACGGCATCGGCACGCGCCAATCCCTGGCGCACCGGCTCGCGCAGTGGACCGGCGGGAATCATGCAGCCGTTGCCGAATTGGCTTTCGCCATCCACCACGACCAGCGAAAGATCCTTGACGACAGAAAAATTCTGATGGCCGTCGTCCATAACGATTATCTCGGCGCCCCGCGCCACCGCCAAACGGGCGCCTTCAGCGCGGCGACGCGCCACGATTGTGGGCGCCCTTTCCGCCAGCAGCAGGGCTTCGTCGCCCACGCGGTCGGCGCCATCGCCCATGGCCACCTGGTACGGTCCTGCCTCCCGCCCCCCATAGCCGCGCGTGAGAAAAAAGACCCTGCGGCCCCGATCGAGAAGCCGCGCGCCGACGGCGCGCGCCAGCGGAGTTTTCCCGCTGCCGCCGGCAGTGAGATTGCCGACCGAGATGACCACCGCCGCCGCACGAAAGGGACGTGCAACGCGCGCCTTAAGGGCCACGCTGGCGCCATAAAGCGCGCCCAAGGGGGAAAGCAACGCCGAGGCAGCGCCCCTTCGGCTCCAGAATTCAGGCGCCCGCATTGTCCAGAAGAGACTTGAGGGCGGCGGCTGTCTTCTCGACGGCACCCGAGAGCGTGGCCGCGCCTTGCCGCGCCGCAATTCCCGCCGCCATGGCGGCGGATGGATCGGAGATGAGACGCCGGGCCTCGCGCGCAAGATCGGCCGAGCCGTGAACGGCGCCAAAGCCCTGGCCGCCCAGCACCGCTTCAAAAGCCCGCGCCGCATTGGCCCGCGAGGGTCCGGCAAGGACCGCGCATTCAAGCACTGCCGGTTCGAGCGGATTATGGCCTCCCGCCGGCACCAGGGTGCCGCCCAGGAAGCAGAATGGCGCCAGGCGGTAGAACAGCCCCAACTCGTTCATGGTATCGGCAATATAAACCGAAATGTTCGAGGTGAGAGCTTCGCCCGTCGCGCGCCGCGCCACTTCGCGCCTGCCGCAGAGCATGGCGATCTCGCCTCCGCGCTCCACATGCCGCGGCACGAGGATGGTGAGAATACCGGGAAATTCTCTCCTGAGGATGTCATGCGCCGGCAGCACCGTCTCATCCTCGCCGGGATGAGTTTGGGCGGCAAGAAGAATGGGACGGCGGCCGATTGCCTCCTTCATCCGCGCCAGCTCTTTCTGGTCGCAGGGAAGTGGCGGCGCATCCGCCTTGAGGCTCCCTGCCACCGCCACCTTTGGCGCGCCCAACCGCTCGAAACGGCCGGCAAATTCTTCGTCCTGCGCCAGCACCAGGTCGAAGGCCCTGAGAAGCGCGGCTGCAAGTCTTGGCGCCCAGCGCCAGCGGGCCGCCGAACGCTCCGAGATGCGGGCGTTGACGAGGGCAAGCTTGACGCCATGGGCCCGGGCTTCGAGTACCAGATTGGGCCAAAGGTCCGATTCGACGAAAAGGCCTGCGGCGGGTCGCCAATGATCGAGGAAACGCGACACCGCCTTGGGCGTGTCCAGAGGCACATATTGGTGGATGGCGCCAGGCGGCAGGCGGACCTGCATCATCCTGGCGCTGGTGACGGTGCCGCTGGTGACAAGGATCGGATCGCCCTGGTCGAGCAATTTTTCGATCAACGGGAGAGCTGCCACGCTTTCGCCCACGCTAGCGCCATGAATCCACACCAGCCGTCCCTCAGGACGGCGCGTGACGGCGATGCCCAAGCGCTCACCGATGCGGGCGCGTTCTTCCTTTCCTCGCGCCGCCCGCCCTTTGAGCAGCAACGGGGCAAGGGGGGTGGCGGCCATACCGAGCCAGCGCCATGCTCGAAGCCCCAAAGGCATGGCCTGCATCAGCCGGCCCTTTCGTCGGCAAGATTGTGACGGTAAAGCTGGGCATAAAGACCGCCTCGCGCCAGCAGCGCATCATGCCTGCCGGACTCCGCGATCCGTCCCTTGTCGAGAACGAAAATGCGGTCGGCGTCGCGTACCGTCGAAAGCCGGTGGGCGATCACGATGGTGGTGCGGCCTTTGGTGAGCCGCGCCAGGGCATCTTGGACCTGCCGTTCGCTTTCGGCGTCCAAGGCGGACGTGGCTTCATCGAGAAGAAGGATGGGCGGGTTGCGCAGCATCGCGCGGGCGATGGCGATCCGCTGGCGCTGGCCGCCGGACAGGCGCACGCCACGCTCGCCGAGATAGGAGTCATAGCCCTGCGGCAGACGCTCGATAACCTCCGTCGCCGCCGCAGCATCCGCCGCAGCGCGGATCTCCGCAT
>JBOHKF010000089.1:0-2212 GCA_050729015.1 Rhizomicrobium sp.
GTCCGGAAACCCGCATAGTTTTTGCCACTCTCCGAAATTGCATTTGCAACCGCCGCAAAGGCGGGATCGCCCTTTCATGTCAGCCACCGCGAGAGCCCGCAAAAGCCCGACGCCTGCCACCCTGGAGGAGCAGGCATTCGCCCGCTTGCAGCAAAGGGCGCCTAAAACATTTTCTCTTCCGGTCCGGAAACCCGCATAGTTTTTGCCACTCTCCGAAATTGCATTTGCAACAGCCGCAAAGGCGGGATCGCCCTCACATGTCAGCCACCGCGAGAGCCCGCAAAAGCCCGACGCCTGCCACCCTGGAGAGCAGATTGGAGCAGCAAGCATGCCGGGAATTGCGGGAGCTGGCGCGGGCCTGGGGCCCCAAGGCGATCGAGCGGCTGGCGGTGCTGGCCGGCCTCGAAGGCTGTGGCGCGTCGGAAAGCCAGCAGGCCCAGATGGGCGCGCTGAAGGAATTGCTGGATCGCGCCTATGGCAGGGCGCAGCCGCCTTTGTCCGGCGATTCCGGGCAGCCCGTCATAACCGGCATCGAGCGGGTGATTGTGAGAAAAGCGCGTGATCCTGAAACGTGAGGTGCCGGAGGTCTTTGCGCCGCTGCTGGAATCCAGCCGCTACAAGGGCGCCTATGGCGGCCGGGGATCGGGCAAGTCGCATTTCTTCGCCGGCCAGCTGGTCGAGGATTGCCTCGCCCAGCCCGGGCTGCTGTCGGTGTGCATCCGCGAGGTGCAGGCGAGCTTGAAGGAATCCTCCAAGCGGCTGATCGAGGCCAAGATCGAGGCGATGGGCGTGGGCGCGATGTTCCGGGTCTATTTCGACCGGATCGCCACCCCGGGGGATGGGGTGATCGTGTTCCAGGGGATGCGCGACCACACCGCGGAGAGCATCAAGTCGCTGGAGGGATTCCGCCGCGCCTGGATCGAGGAGGCGCAATCGCTGTCGGCGAGGTCGCTCACGCTTCTGCGGCCCACCATCCGGGCTTCCGGCAGCGAGCTGTGGGCAAGCTGGAATCCGCGGCGCAAGACCGACGCGGTGGATGAATTCTTTCGGGGTGGGGCGCCCATTCCCGGCGCGGTTATCGTCGAAGCCAACTGGCGGGACAATCCGTGGTTCACGCCCGACCTTGAGGCCGAGCGGCGCCTCGACCGGGAACGCTATCCCGACCGCTACGATCACATCTGGGAGGGCGCCTATGCCAAGGCCCTGGAGGGCGCCTATTTCGCGCGCGAGCTGGCCAAGGCCAAGGCGGACGGCCGCATCGGCCATGTCGCCAGAGACCCTCTGCTGCCGGTGCGGGCCTGCTTCGATCTTGGCGGCTCGGGGGCAACCGCCGACGCCATGGCGATCTGGATCGTCCAGTGGGTCGCCCAGGAGATCCGGGTGCTGGATTACATCGAGGGCACGGGCCAGGTGCTGGCCTATTATGTGGGCGAGCTCAGAGCGCGGGGCTGGCAGGACGCGCTCTGCATCCTGCCTCACGATGGGGTCAACGAAAATGCTATCACCGGCAAGCGCTACGAGGATCACCTGCGCGAGGCGGGCTTCCAGGTGAGCGTGGTCAAGAACCAGGGCAAGGGCGCGGCGATGATGCGCATCGAGGCTGTGCGGCGCCTCTTCCCGCAAATCCGGTTCGACGAGAAGAAAACCGAATCCGGACGCGAGGCGCTGGGCTTCTATCACGAGAGCCGCGACGAACATCGCGGCATCGGCCTGGGCCCCGAGCACGATTGGTCGAGCCATTGCGCGGACGCCTTCGGGCTCATGTGCATCGCCTACGAGCAGCCAAAAAAGCGCGAGCGCGACCTGAAAGTCCCCCCGTTCGGCGCGGTCTGAAGGAGATTACCCCATGTCCATGCGTAACGACATTCATCCCTCGAAGTTCGCGGCCGTAACGCCAAGCGACACCGCGGCGCTCGATCTGGTGGGCATCTATGTCGGCGTGACCGGCAATCTCGCCATTGCCGGCGAGGACGGAACCGCCGTCACCTTCGAAGCGGTGCCGGTGGGGGTGACGATCTGGGGCCATGTCACCTTGGTTAAGGCCACCGGCACCACCGCCTCCGATCTCGTGGGATATATCGCCTGATGGCTTTCGACGGCGCCGATCAGGCGAGCGAACCCCAATCCATTCCGCCGATGGCGGCGACGAAGTCCCGGCAGCCTTCTGCGCCGGACGACGCCGATGGGCGAGCGGCTACGGACGTAACCCCTC
>JBOHKF010000090.1:0-11190 GCA_050729015.1 Rhizomicrobium sp.
GGATAACAGGTCGAATGGCCCCTGGGCCACGCGGGCTTCGTGCTCCAGAAGTTTGCGTTTCAGAGGCAGTCCGCCGCCATAACCCGTCAGGCTTCCGTCACTGCCGATCACCCGATGACAAGGCACGACCAGAGCGATGGGGTTGGCGGCGTTGGCCGCCCCAACGGCGCGGGCGGCCTTCGGAAAGCCGATGCGCCTGGCGAGGTCGCCGTAGGAACTGGTATGGCCGAAGGGAATGTCGAGCAAGGCCTTCCACACCGACCGGCTGAAGGCGCCCCCTTCCGCGGCGAGTTCCAACTCGAAAACTCGGCGCCTGCCGCCGGCATATTCTTCCACCTGCCGGCGCACCGTTTCCAGCCGTTTTACGTCCCGTTCCGCCCCCCGATCCACTTGATCGGCACCCTGAGCCCGCAAATGAAATCGGACGAGCCGCCCTTTTTCATCCACCCAGGCCGCGAACTGGCCGAACGGCGTTTCGATCCGGTCCCAATATCGTCTCATGCCGGCTCCTTGAGGGCCGATTCCTTCAGATAGGTCCAGAGATGCATGGTGGCGAGACTGCGATGCGGAGAGAATTGGGCCATCAAGCGGGCCGCCTCCTTATGGTCCGGCCGCTCCCCAAGTCGGTGCAAGCGCTGTAGCGCGGTCGCCAGCGCGCTGTCGCCTATGGGCGCAGAATCGGCAAAACCGCCGCGCAGCATCGTGTAGCGCGCGGTCCAAGTGCCCACTCCATGAAGCGCGGTGAGCTTGCGTTCCGCCGCCACGGCGGAACCGCGGACGAGACCTTCAATGTCCAAGGAGCCGCTCGCCACTTTTTCTGCCGCCCCGATCAGGTAACCGGCTTTGGAGCGGGAAAAACGTTTACCGTTGAGATCGCTCACGCTCATGTTTGCAACCCGCTCCGGGGTGGGATGAGCCCGCATGTCGCCCACTTTTTCACCCGCCATGCGGATTATTTCGCTTCGCAGACTGGAGGCGAACTTGACATTGATCTGCTGGCCGATGATTCCCCAGGCCAGGCCGTCGAAACCGGTAGGAATGTTGGGAAGCCGCAAGCCCCGCCTGGGAGCGGTGAACTCGGCATGGCGGGTTTCGAACGAAGCCGCTTCGTTGTTGAGGCCCAGCATCTTGAGAGCGGCTTCGTGGAGGAAAGCAAGGCTCGCCCGGCCGACCTTCCCGTCAGAATGAACCTTGGCCCAGGCGCCCTCCTTCTCCAGCGACAGTTCCAGAATGGCGGGGCCATCCTCAGTCCGGAGCGCCTTCCAAATCTTGTTTTCGGCGCTGCGCTCACAAGGACTTCCAGGATCGCGGGCATGGTAGGCAAGTATCTCCTTCGCGCGATAGGCGTTTGGCAGTTGCAGCAGAAATATGCCGGAAAGCGCGCGATAGGCGCCGGGCGTCATCCGCGTGAGCGCGAGAAACTGCCGATGAAAGGCCGACTCACTCTCGAAGCCGGTGGCGTAGCTCACATCCACCACCTTGGCATTCGTGGACAGCAGAAGCCCGGCTGCATGGCGCACCCGCTCGCGCCGCAGCCATTGGACTGGCGCCAGATGTGCATGCTCGCGACAGAGCGCGCCGAGTTTGGTCAGGCTGACGCCCGCCGCCGAAGCCATGCAAGAAGCATCCGGGAAATCGGCGAGCCGCGCCCGCACTCGCGCCGCGAGCCCGTCGAACAGCGCGATATTCTCATCCTCGCCTCGGTAGAAGAGATCGGGGCGGCAGCGTTTGCAGGCCCTCAGACCATGGGCAATGCATTCCGCCTCGGTGCGGAAGAGCGTGACATTCGCTTTCTTCGGGGGATGGGTGGGACAGGACGGCAGGCAGTAGATGCCAGTCGTTCTGACCCCGATCAGGAACTTGCCGTCGAATTTGCCCTCGCGGGCTTGGGCGCGACTCCACGAAAAAGGTTCCGGCAATTTCATGCGGACATGGTAGCCGAGCCCTTGGCGCGCCGCCTCCTGATTTTCACTTTGGCTGTTCCCTCGTCTCAGGCGCCGCATTTTTCGCGTTTCTCAGAATTTGCGCCAGGAGACGGACGCTCCGTTCGATCTCGTCCCGTTCCGTGCCGCCATAGCCAAGCACCAGACCCGGCCGCTCCGGCTTTCCCAGGTAACAGGTGGAAAGTGGAATGACGGAAATCCCTACCGCCGCCGCCTTGCGGGAGAGATCGCGGTCGTTCATGCCCCGGGGCAGAAGACAGACGAGGTGCATGCCGGCATCGGCGCTCGCTATTTCGATAGCACCTGCCAAATTGGCCGTAAGCGCCTCCACCAGCATGCGACGCCGGGTCATGTAAAACATGCGCATGCGGCGGATATGGCGGGCAAAATGGCCCTCACGAATGAAATCGGTGAGGGCTTTCTGGAACAGCACCGGGGCAAACAGGTCGAGCGCGTCGCGGGCCATGCTGAAGGCCGGGACCAGTTCTTTGGGTACCACCAGATAGCCGATGCGAAGCGAGGGAAACAGCACCTTGCTGAATGTCCCAACATAGATCACGCGATCACCCCTGCCCATCCCCTGGAGCGCACCCAGCGGCCTGCTGCCGAAGCGATATTCGCTGTCATAATCATCTTCGATGATCCATGCCCGCCGGGTGGCGGCCCATTTGAGCAGCATGATGCGTCGCGCGGCGCTCATCGTCATACCCAGCGGGTATTGATGTGACGGGGTGACGTAGACAGCCCGCGCCCGGGGCGCGCGGCGAATGCCTTCCCTCACGTCCAGACCGTCCTGGTCCACCGGCACGGCAACAGCCTTCACATCCGCCAGTTCGAACGCCCGGTGCGCGCCGGGATAACCCGGCTCTTCCATCCAAACTGTATCGCCATGATCGAGCAGTGCCCGGACAATGATCGAAAGGCCCTGCTGCGAGCCTGCAACCACCATGACCTGAGAGGCATCGCAGTCAACCGCCCGTGCGGTGCCAAGATATTCGGCGATTGTTTCGCGGAAAGGCAGATAGCCCATGGGCCCGCTATAGGCCAGCGCCAGGCGGCAGGGATTGCGGGCGTGACGTGCGACGAGGGTTGACCAGATCCTGCCGGGAAACTGCGCCAGGGCGGGCAGACTTACGCGAAAGGGGCCCAGACCTCCCAGAGTCGGATCGGGCGGGCCGGCCATCATTCGGCGCATGCGCCGCGAGACCTGAGGATTTCGGTTGGGGTCGGAGGCCGGCCTCGCCGAGCGCGGCATGAAAGCCTCGCGCGGAATGGCAGCGGCCACGCTGGTTCCCGCGCCCCTGAAGGTTTCCAGATAGCCTTCCGCATGAAGCTGCTCATAGGCGGTGAGAACGGGGATGCGGGAGATTTTCAAATCCTGCGCCAGGCTTCTGGTGGAGGGCACGCGCTGGCCGGGGCGCAAGCGTCCTTCGAGGATCGCCTGCTGAAACCAATCGGCGAGCTGGCGGTAAAGCGGGCGAATGCCCCCCGCGTCGAGCGCGATGGGCAGGGGGAAGAAGCTGCGAATCCGCGGCATGGCGTGTGTCTCGGAGTGGTCATATCAAAATGTCAGATAGTGGCCATTGAGGCCAGCCACTTCCTCTCCTACCGATGCCCGGCCACTGCAAGCAACAGCCCTGGAGACTCGTGCGCGCCATCTCCGGCAAACGCGCCTGAAAGAACAAGGAGTCCGAAAGATGCACCATGGCGGCAAGGCCGGCGGGATGTTGTTGGCGATCATGCTGCTTGGGACGGCTGCGGCGCGCGCGGCCGATTCCGGGGCGGCGCGGCAACCCATGGCGGATGCCTGGTGGACCGGACCGCTCCTGGCTGCTTCTGCCGGCACTTTGCCCCCCGGTCATTTCCTGTTCGAACCCTATTTCTTCGACATGGTTCCATTCGCCAGCTACGATTCGCGGGGGGTTGCCCATGACGTCCCGAGCGAGAATGATTTTGGCTCGTTCTCCTATGTTCTTTACGGCGTGGCCGATCGTTTCTCGCTGGGCTTCATCCCCCGCTTCGGCTTCGAGGAGATCGCAGGCGGCAAAAGCAGTTCAACGCTTCAATTGGGCGACTGGAGCCTCCAGGGGCAATATCAGCTCACAGAGTTCGAGGAGGGGCATCTTCTCCCCACGATATCGCTCAACGTGGGTGAGACGTTTCCCACCGGCAAATTCGATCAACTTGACCGCTCAAGCGACGGCTTCGGCAGCGGCGCCTACACCACTGCGCTTTCGCTCTATTCCCAGGACTATTTCTGGATGCCGACCGGGCGCATCCTTCGCACGCGGCTGAACCTTACTTATGCCACCTCCAGCCATGTGGCGTTACAGAATGTGAGCGTGTATGGCACGATAGCGGGATTTCTGGGAGATGCCGATCCGGGCGTGTCGTCCTACGGCGATCTCGCCTTCGAGTATAGCCTCACCCGCAACTGGGTGGCTGCAATCGACTTTTGGGCCGAGCAGGACAATCCCACGCGCCTCTCCGGTGTCAATGAAGGCAACGGTCCGGCCACGCCTTTTGTCAGCCGCTCCGGCACGGGACGAGAAATGATTCTGGCGCCGGCCATCGAGTATAATTTCAGCCTCAACCTGGGCGTGATCGCGGGCGCGCGCATCTTCGTCTGGGGACGCAATGAAACCGCGACCGCTGCCCCGGTATTGGCCATCGACTACGTCCACTGAGCTGTCCGCAGGTCGGTTCGCGACGTAAGAACGGGACCGCCCGAATGGTTTTGGGCGGTCCCGTCCCGGTATCGGACTATTCCGCCGCGCTGGGCGCCTCCAGCGCCGCCACCGGCTGGTTCGCCGCCGCTTCGGCCTGGATCGCCTTGTCGCGCTCGCCCGCGATGTGACGCAGCCGGGCGATCGCCCCGCCGGTTCCCGCGGGAATGAGCCGACCCACGATCACATTCTCCTTCAGGCCCTCCAGCATATCCACCTTGCCATTGACGGCGGCGTCGGTAAGAACGCGGGTGGTTTCCTGGAACGACGCGGCCGAGAACACCGACCGGGTTTGAAGCGAAGCCTTGGTGATGCCAAGCAGGATTGCTCGGCCTTCGGCGGGCTTGCGGCCGTCGGAATCCGCCTTCTTGTTGGCTTCTTCCAGTTCCGCCGCATCGACATGCTCGCCCGCGATCAGGGTGGTGTCACCGCCATCGATGACTTCCAGCTTCTGCATCATCTGGCGGCAGATCACTTCGATATGCTTGTCGTTGATCTTCACACCCTGCAGCCGGTAGACGTCCTGGATTTCCTTGACCAGATACGTGGCCAGTTCTTCCATGCCCTTGATGCGAAGAATGTCGTGGGGACTGGGATTTCCTTCGACGATGTAATCGCCTTTCTCCACATAATCGCCCTCCCGCAC
Organism: Rhizomicrobium sp.; assembly: GCA_050729015.1. GTDB lineage: Bacteria > Pseudomonadota > Alphaproteobacteria > Micropepsales > Micropepsaceae > Rhizomicrobium. The sequence continues at coordinate 5,316 of JBOHKF010000090.1, forward strand.
GCTGATATGCTTGCTCTTGGGAATCAGGTATTCGCTGGGTTCCAGTTTGTCCGACTTAGGCTTCACGATCACACGGCGCTTGTTCTTGTAGTCCTTGCCGAACTCCACGAAGCCGTCGGTCTCCGCCAGCACGGCTGCTTCCTTGGGCTTGCGCGCCTCGAACAACTCCGCCACGCGTGGCAGGCCGCCGGTGATGTCGCGCGTCTTGGCGCCTTCGGTTGGAATGCGGGCCAGAACATCGCCCGCATGTACGTCGGCGCCATCCTCGACCGAGAGAATGGCGTCGGCCGAGATCGCGTAACGCGCCTCGCCGCCGCCCGGCAGTTGGATCACCTTGCCCTTCTTGTCCACGATTGCGATGGTGGGCCTCAGGTCCGGAGCATTCTTCGACCCCGTGCCGCGGCTGTCCATCACCACCTTGTTGGAAACGCCGGTCTTTTCGTCGGACACCTCGCGCAGGGTGACGCCAAAAGAGAGGTCCTCGTATTTGACCGCGCCGTCGACGTCGGTGAGCACCGGGAGCGCGTTGGGATTCCATTCCGCGAGTCGGTCGCCCCGCTTGACCGAAGCCCCTTCATCCAGCTTGAGCCGGGCGCCATAGACGATGCGGTAACTTGCCCGCTCCTGGCCTTTGTTGTCGGTGATCACCAGCTGCATGTTGCGGCCCATCGCGATCAATTCACCGTCGGAATTCTTGACGATGTTGCGGTTCACGACGCGGACCTTGCCGTCGTAGGAGGCTTCCACCTTGGACTGGCCCGCTACTTGCGCTGCGCCGCCGATATGGAAGGTACGCATGGTAAGCTGGGTGCCCGGCTCGCCGATGGACTGAGCAGCGATTACGCCCACCGCCTCGCCGATATTGACCGGGGTGCCTCGCGCCAGGTCGCGGCCATAGCATTTGGCGCAGACACCTTCCGAAAGTTCGCAGGTCAGCACCGAGCGCACCCGCACCTTCTGGATGTGGGCGCCTTCGATCCTCTCCGCCAAGTCCTCGGTGATCTCCTTGCCGCGCTTGACGAGCGCCTCGCCCGAGTCGGGATGCTTGATGTCCTCGGCCGCGGTCCGGCCCAGGATGCGCTCGGTGAGCGATGAAACGACCTGCCCGCCGTCAATCTCGGCCTGCACGGTCACGCCTTTCCTGGTGCCGCAATCCTCGGCGGTGATGATGCAGTCATTGGCCACGTCCACCAGCCGGCGGGTGAGATAGCCGGAATTCGCGGTCTTGAGCGCCGTGTCTGCCAGTCCCTTGCGGGCACCGTGCGTCGAATTGAAGTATTCGAGCACGGTGAGACCTTCCTTGAAGTTGGAAAGGATAGGCGTCTCGATGATGGAACCGTCGGGACGCGCCATCAGTCCGCGCATGCCGGCCAGTTGCTTCATTTGCTGCGGGCTGCCGCGGGCACCGGAATGGGACATCATATAGATGGAGTTCATCTCTTCCACCCGCCCGGTTTGGGGATCGATGCGCGGCTCGGAGATTTCCTTCATCATTTCGGCGGCAACCATGTCGGTGCATTTCGACCAGATATCGACGACAAGATTGTACTTCTCTTTGTCGGTGGTCAGGCCGTCCTGATATTGCTGCTCATATTCGCGCACGCGATGGCGCGTGTCGTCGATCAGTTTATGCTTGGTCGCGGGCACCACCATGTCGTCTTTGCCAAACGAAATGCCGGCCTTGCAGGCTTCGCGAAAGCCAAGACTCATGATCGCGTCGCAGAAAAGAACCGTCTCCTTCTGACCGCAATGACGATAGACCTCGTCGATGAGCTGGCTGATCTCCTGCTTGCGCAACAGGCGATTGACCAGCTCGAACGGGATTTTGGGATGACGGGGCAAGAGCTCTGCAATCATCATGCGGCCGGGCGTTGAGTCGACCCGGCGGGTCACGTCCTTGCCGTTCTCGTCCACCGTGCGATAGCGCGCCTTGACCTTGGCGTGAAGGGTGACGGCGCCCGAAAACAGCGCGTGCTCGATCTCGCCGATATCGTTGAAGACCATGCCTTCACCCGGTTCCTTGGCGCGCTCCTGGCTGAGGTAATAAAGGCCCAGCACGATGTCCTGGGTGGGCACAATGATGGGCTTACCGTTGGCCGGCGAAAGGATGTTGTTGGTGGACATCATCAGGACGCGGGCTTCCAACTGCGCCTCGAGAGACAGCGGCACATGAACCGCCATCTGGTCGCCGTCGAAATCGGCGTTGAAGGCCGTGCACACCAAGGGATGCAGCTGGATCGCCTTGCCTTCGATCAGGACCGGTTCGAAGGCCTGGATGCCCAGCCGGTGCAAAGTGGGCGCGCGATTGAGCAGGATGGGATGCTCGCGGATCACTTCCTCGAGAATGTCCCACACTTCCGGTTTTTCCTTCTCCACCAGCTTCTTGGACTGCTTGACCGTCTGGCTGAAACCCTTGGCTTCGAGCCGCGAATAGATGAAGGGCTTGAACAGTTCGAGCGCCATCTTCTTGGGCAAGCCCGCCTGGTGCAGCTTGAGCTCGGGGCCGACCACGATCACCGAACGGCCCGAATAATCCACCCTCTTGCCCAAGAGATTCTGACGGAAGCGCCCCTGTTTGCCCTTGAGCATGTCGGCCAGCGACTTCAAGGGGCGCTTGTTGGCCCCCGTGATCACCCGGCCGCGACGGCCATTGTCGAACAGGGCATCCACCGACTCCTGGAGCATGCGCTTCTCGTTGCGCACAATAATATCTGGCGCCTTGAGTTCGATCAGCCGCTTCAGCCGGTTGTTGCGATTGATCACACGCCGATATAGATCGTTCAGATCGGAGGTTGCGAACCGGCCGCCATCGAGCGGCACCAGCGGGCGCAGTTCCGGCGGGATCACCGGCACCACCGTCAGAATCATCCATTCCGGCCGGTTGCCGGACTCGATGAACGCATCCACCACTTTGAGGCGCTTCACCAGCTTCTTTTGCTTCTCGCCGCCGCTGGTTTCGGCAATGTCTCCGCGCAGGTGGTCGCGGAGCTTTTCGAGGTCGATGGCGAGCAGAAGCTTGCGCACCGCTTCGGCACCGATTTCGGCGGTGAAGCTGTCATTGCCGTAATCGTCCTGCGCTTTGTAGTAGTCGTCCTCGGTTAGAAGCTGGCGCTCCTTGAGCGGGGTCAGGCCCGGCTCGATCACAATATAATTCTCGAAATAGAGCACGCGCTCGAGATCCTTGAGCGTCATGTCCAGCATCAGCCCGATGCGCGAGGGCAGCGACTTCAGGAACCAGATATGCGCCACCGGGCTTGCCAGTTCGATATGGCCCATGCGGTCGCGGCGCACTTTCTGCACCGTCACTTCGACGCCGCATTTCTCGCAGACGATGCCCTTGTACTTCATCCGCTTGTACTTGCCGCACAAGCATTCATAATCCTTGACCGGCCCAAAGATGCGGGCGCAGAAAAGGCCGTCCCGCTCCGGCTTGAAGGTGCGATAGTTGATGGTTTCCGGCTTCTTGATCTCGCCGTGACTCCAGCGCAGGATCTGGTCCGGGCTGGCCAACGAAATCTGAATGCGGTCAAAAGTGGGGACTTCCTTCGCCTGACCGAAGACACTCATCAGCTCTTGATTCATCTATGGCTCCTTAAAATCTACCCCGGCTTGGCACGACGTTTGCCGCCGACGAGGCCTTGCGCACTTGCAATCCGCGCGCGGGGCGCCTCTTCCCGCGCGCGTCCGTCTTGTCACGAAGCCGGGCCGTTCACCAGTTCCACATTGAGGGATAGCGAGCGCATTTCCTTGACCAGGACATTGAAGCTTTCCGGAATGCCGGCTTCGAACGTATCCTCGCCCCTGACGATCGCTTCATAGACCTTGGTGCGTCCGGCCACGTCGTCCGACTTCACGGTGAGGATTTCCTGCAACGTGTAGGCGGCGCCGTAGGCCTCCAGCGCCCAGACTTCCATCTCGCCGAAACGTTGGCCGCCGAACTGTGCCTTGCCGCCCAGAGGCTGCTGGGTAACCAGCGAATAGGGACCGATCGAGCGGGCATGGATCTTGTCGTCCACCAGGTGATTGAGCTTGAGCATGTAGATGTAACCCACGGTCACCGGACGGGTGAACGCTTCGCCGGTACGGCCGTCGTATAGGGTGACCTGCCCGGATTGCGAAAGTCCGGCCTGAGAGAGCATGTCCACGATGTCCTGCTCCTTGGCGCCGTCGAACACCGGGGTGGCGATGGGCACCCCGCCGCGGAGATTTTCCGCAAGCTCCATCAATCCTCCTTCGTCAATTTGCGCCAGTCGCTCGTCATTGGCATAGACATGCTTGAGCTGACGGCGCAGACCTTCGAACTTGCCGTCGCGCTTGACCTTGTCGAGCATGTCGCCGATCTGCCGGCCGATACCCGAACAGGCCCAGCCCAGGTGGGTTTCGAGGATCTGGCCGACATTCATGCGGCTTGGAACGCCCAACGGATTCAGCACGACGTCAACCGAGGTGCCATCCTCCAGGTGCGGCATGTCCTCGATCGGCACGATGCGGCTGATCACGCCCTTGTTGCCGTGACGGCCCGCCATCTTGTCGCCCGGTTGCAGCTTGCGCTTCACCGCCACGAATACGCGCACCATCTTCATGACGCCCGGTGCCAGTTCATCGCCGCGGCGCAGCTTTTCCACCTTATCGGCGAACCGCTTGTCGAGACGCTGCTTGCTGTCGTCATATTGCTGGCGCAGGCCTTCGATCTCGGCCATCGCCTTCTCGTTGCGAAGCCCGATCATCCACCATTGGTGACGCGCAATGGCCTCGAGCACGCTTTGGGTGATCTTGGTGTCGGAGGCCATGCCCTTCGGTCCCGAGGCGGCGGTCTTGTTGAGCAGAATTTCGGCAAGCCGGGCGAAAATATTCCGCTCAAGGATCGAGAGTTCGTCGTCGCGGTCCTCAGCCAAGCGCTCCTCCTCGGCTTTTTCGATGGCCAGCGCGCGCTGATCCTTGTCCACGCCGTGGCGGTTGAAGACCCTTACCTCGACGATGGTGCCGGTCACGCCCGGCGGCACTTTAAGGGAGGTGTCGCGCACGTCCGCCGCCTTTTCGCCGAAGATGGCGCGTAGCAATTTCTCTTCCGGGGTCATCGGGGTCTCACCCTTGGGCGTTACCTTGCCCACCAGAATGTCGCCGGCCTGCACCTCCGCCCCGATATAGACGATACCCGCTTCATCGAGATTTTTGAGATTTTCCTCGCCGACATTGGGAATGTCGCGGGTGATTTCCTCGGGACCCAGCTTGGTGTCGCGGGCCATGGTCTCGAATTCCTCGATATGGATCGACGTGAAAACGTCGTCGCGCACGATGCGCTCGGAAATCAGGATCGAGTCTTCGAAGTTGTAGCCATTCCAGGGCATGAAGGCGACCAGCGCGTTCTTGCCCAGGGCCAACTCGCCCAATTGTGTCGAGGGACCGTCGCCGATCACGTCGCCTTTCTTCACGACATCGCCGACTTTCACCAGCGGGCGCTGATTGATGCAGGTGGACGCGTTGGAACGCTGGAATTTGCGCAAGCGGTAAATGTCAATGCCCGGTTTGGTGGGGTCGGTCTCCTCGGTGGCGCGCACCACGATGCGGGTGGCATCTACCTGATCCACCACGCCGGCACTGCGGGCGGTGATGGCGGCGCCGGAGTCACGCGCCACCACTTCCTCCATGCCCGTGCCCACCAGAGGGGCTTCGGGTCGTAGAAGCGGCACCGCCTGGCGCTGCATGTTGGACCCCATCAGCGCCCGATTGGCGTCATCGTTCTCGAGGAACGGCACCAAGGCCGCGGCCACGGAGACCAGCTGCTTGGGGCTCACGTCGATGAACTGTACCTGGTCCGGCGTGGTCATCACGAAGTTTCCGCCCTTGCGGCAGGAAACCAGTTCGTCGGTGAGGC
>JBOHKF010000091.1:0-3402 GCA_050729015.1 Rhizomicrobium sp.
ATGTGCCGCACCATCATGAGCGCCGGCTCCCGGCGCGGCGCCATGATGGCGACGCTTTCGTGCGACCACCCCGACATCGAAGCCTTCATCGAAGCCAAGCGGACGTCCGGCCGGCTCGCCAATTTCAATCTCTCGGTCTTGGCAAGCGACGCATTCATGGAAGCGATCGCCGGCGACGGCGATTGGCCGCTCAAATTCCAGGGCGTGGTCTACCGTACCCTGAAGGCGCGCGCATTGTGGGACCGCATCATGCGCGCGACCTATGATTATGCCGAGCCGGGCGTGATCTTCATCGACCGCATCAATGACCGCAACAACCTGGCCTATTGCGAGACGATCCGCGCCACCAATCCCTGCGGCGAGCAGCCCTTGCCGCCCTACGGCGCCTGCCTTCTGGGCTCCATCAATCTTGCAAGGCTGGTGCAGCGCCCATTCGAGGACGGCGCCACTCTCGATCTCGATGCCTTGTCCGGATTGACCGCGACGGCAGTGCGCATGCTGGACAACGCCATCGACGTGTCCCGCTTTCCTCTCGATGCCCAGCGGCAGGAGGCCAAGGCCAAGCGCCGCATCGGCCTGGGCGTGACCGGCCTGGCGGACGCCCTGATCTTCTGCCGCGCCCGGTACGGATCGCCGCAAAGCCTGACCTTGATCCGAAGCTGGCTTGCCGCTTTGAGCCGGGCCGCGTATCGCGCGTCCGCGGCCCTGGCCGAAGAGAAAGGCGCCTTTCCCCTCTTCGACGCGGGGCGGTATCTGGCGCGACCCCACCTCATGACACTGCCCGTCGAGATCCGCGGCGCCATCGCTGCCCATGGCATCCGCAACGCGCTTCTCACCTCGATCGCGCCCACCGGCACGATTTCCCTTCTCGCCGGCAACGTCTCGTCCGGCATCGAGCCGGTCTTCGATTTCGCCTATGTCCGCAAGGTCCTCAAACCCGACGGGACCAGGCACGAAGAAACCGTCGAAGATCACGCGGTGAGACTGTTCAAGGCGAAATATGGCGCCGATGCCGCGCTTCCCGATTACTTCGTCAGCGCCCAGACCCTCGCTCCCGACGATCATCTGGCGGTGCAGGCGGCGGCTCAGCCCTTCATAGACAGCGCGATTTCCAAAACCATCAACGTGCCGGCTGCCATCTCTTTCGAAGCCTTCAAGGATGTCTATCTGAAAGCCTATGGCCATGGCCTCAAGGGCTGCACCACCTATCGGCCAAACGATGTCACCGGCTCGGTGCTCTCCCTCATGGAGGCGTCCGCCCTGCCGGCGGAAGCCGCGCTCGCCGCACCCTTGGGCGAGCCGGAACTGCCGCTGCCGCTGCCCCGGCAGGAGCGCGGCGGGGTGATCTACATGACCAGGCCGCTCGACCGGCCCGATGCCCTGGTTGGCCGCACCTACAAGATCAAATGGCTGGAAAGCGATCACGCCTTCTACATCACCCTCAATGACGTGGAAAAGGACGGCCGGCGCCGACCTTTCGAGGTCTTCATCAATTCCAAGAATATGGAGGCCTATGCCTGGACGGTTGCGCTGACCCGGATGATTTCGGCCGTATTCCGCCGCGGCGGCGATGTCTCTTTCGTGGTGGAAGAGTTGAAAGCGATTTTCGATCCCCGGGGCGGGCAGTGGATGGCCGGCCGCTATGTGCCTTCCCTGCTGGCGGCGATCGGCGACGTCATCGAGCGCCACATGATCGAAATCGGCTTCATGGCGGGGCGCGGGGCGGCAATCGCGGCCGAGCCGGCGGCATTGGCGGGACGCTTGCCGCCGGACGGCGTGCCCGCCCATTTCTGCCCCCGTTGCGGGCAAGCAAGCTTTGTGAAATTGGAAGGCTGCGATACCTGCCTTTCCTGCGGCCATTCCAAGTGCAGCTAGTTTCTTGATGACCTATTCCAGCCGCGTCTGGCTCTATGCGCCGGTGACGGCGTTCCTTCTGCTGGCGCTTGGCGCGGTGGGCCATTGGTGGATCAACGCCCGCGCCGTGGAGGCAAAGCTTGCCGCGATGAACGGCCAGCAGGCCATTCCGGGCGTCACCGTATCCTGGACAAAGGCGGCGGTTTCCGGGATTCCTTTCAGGCTGGACGTGGTGTTCGGCGATTTTCTGGTGCGCGCCCAGGCCCCCAGGGGCCCCGTCACCTGGCAGAGCGCAAGCTTCGCTTCGCATGCGCTGGATTACGGCCGCAGCCACGAGATTTTCGAGGCTGCGGGTACGCAGACATTGACGTGGACCGGGGTGGATGGAATGGCCCACCGTCTTTCCTTCTTGCCGGGCAGCCTCAGGGCCAGCGCCATCGCCGACGGCAACGGACTTGCCCGTTTCGATCTCGATCTGGTGGGTGCCGTCGGCAGGACCGGCGACGGTGCGGCCTTCACGCTCGGCCGCGGCCAGTTCCACATGCGGCGCGACCCGAAGACGGATGCGCTGGATCTGATGCTGAGCGCCGTCGCATTGCGGGCGCCGGCCACGCCCTTCGGCGATCGCATCCGCAAACTCGAACTTTACAGCCGCGTCACCGAAGCCGGCGCCTTCCGGCGGCTTCTGGCAGGGCGCGCCGGCTGGATGGACGCCCTGATGGCCTGGCGCCACGACCGGGGCGAGATCGTCAATGGCCCCTTCCATGTGGAGGCGACCAAGCTGACAGCCGACCGCGCGACGGGCCTTGAAGCGCCCCTGCGCGCGCTGCTCTTTGCGTTCTATTGAGAATCAGACTTTCTGCTCATCCCGTCCGAAATTGGGAACGGGGGAGTCCTGGCCGATCTCCACGATCGAGCGGCGGATGGCGCGGGTGCGGGTGAACAAGTCGAACAGCATCTGGCCGTTGCCGTCGCGCACCGCGCGCTGCAGCAAGCTGAGATCCTCGTTGAACCGCCCCAGCACTTCCAGCACCGCTTCGCGATTGTTCAGGAAGACGTCGCGCCACATGATGGGATCGGAGGCCGCGATGCGGGTGAAATCGCGAAAGCCGCCGGCCGAGAATTTGATGACCTCGCCTTCCGTGACCTTCTCCAGATCGTGCGCCGTGCCCACAATATTGTAGGCGATCAGATGCGGCACATGGCTGGTCATCGCCAGAACCAGGTCGTGATGATGGGGATCCATCACCTCGACCTGGCTGCCGCAACCTTCCCAGAAATGCCTGAGTGCCAGGATCGCCTCGCGATCGGCTCCCGGCGGCGGCGTAATGATGCACCAGCGGTGGTCGAACAGGCTGGCAAAGCCCGCATCGGGTCCTGACTGCTCGGTGCCGGCAATGGGATGGGCGGGAAGAAAATGCACCTCCGAAGGCACCAGATGCGCCACGTCGCGGACCACGGCGCGCTTGACGGAACCGACGTCGGAAAGAATCGCCCCCGCCTGCAAATGCGGCGCGATCCGGGCGGCAACCTCCCGATAGCTTCCAA
>JBOHKF010000092.1:0-4377 GCA_050729015.1 Rhizomicrobium sp.
GGGTGATCCCGTCCGGTTGCCTAACGCGCCACCACCGAGGGCGGTTGCCAGGCCATCCTGCGCATGACAATTTTTGCTTCCCCGTTGGGGTTTTGCATGCCCTCGTCGCGCTTTGCGGCTGAGCACATTGAGGCCTGATCGAAATGCGGCTTGCCATCGCAATTGCCGGCATTCTGTTGCTTTATTCCCCGCTCGCCTCCGGAAAGGCGCAGGACAATGCGCCCGGTCTGAATCAGCCGGTCGTCTTTCCCGGGCACGTCGAGGCTTCTCCCGGCCTCGTCTATGAGACACTCGGCGGCTTCAGACCATTGACTCTCGACCTCTATCAGAGGCCGCCGCGCCCCAAGGAAGCGCCCCGCCCGGCCATCCTGTTTGTCCACGGCGGCGACTGGATGACGGGCGACGCGCGCCACGCCGGGCCGTTTGACGATTTTCCTTCGGTCCTCGCCCAGCTCGCCGCCCAGGGCTATGTGGTGGCGAGCGTGAATTACCGACTGGCGGCAGAAGCGCATTTTCCAGCCGCGGTCAGGGACGTGAAGGAAGCGATACGTTGGCTGAGAGCCCATGCCGCGGATTACGACTTGGACGGGACGCGGGTCATGGCGTGGGGATTGGAAGCGGGCGGCCAGATCGCGGCGCTGGTCGGGACAAGCTGCGGCGTGAACAGCCTGGAGCCGGAAACGGATGCGAAGCGCAAGGGCGCCCTTCCGTCCGACTGCGTGGAGGGCGTGATTGACTGGGCAGGACCGGTGGATCTGTTGGGTTGGGAGGAAGATGGAGAAATCGCCGGCGGACCCACACCATTGGGTGCCTATCTGGGTTGCGAGCCGGCCGATTGCGCCCCGGGCGTGGTGCGCGCGGCAAGTCCCCTTTCCTATCTGGACTCGATGACCCCGCCTTTCCTGATCCAGCAGGGAGCGGCCGACACCCATGTGCCTCCTTCCCAATCGCTGAAATTCCATGACGCGCTTCAAGCGCTCAATGTGCCGTCCGAACTCATTACCTATCCCGGGGTGGGAGAGAATTTTTCCCGCGGCGGACTGGCCGACCGCCAGGTCGACGTCAAGCTGATCGCGGATATGGAAGACTTCATTGCCAAAACCTTTCCGCCGGCGCCGCTGGTGGCGCCAGCTAGGCCGCCAGCGCGCGCGCCGCAGCCGGAAAGAAAAAGACGTGGCCGGCGCCCATGAGCGATCTCGCCCACGCCCCTTTCGATTGGCGCGATCCGTTCCAGCTTGAGAGCCAGCTTTCCACCGAAGAACGACTGACGAAGGACACGGCCGGCGGCTACGCGCGCGACAGGCTGGCGCCGCGGATTGGCGAGGCTTTTCGAGCGGCGAATTTCGACCCCGGAGTCCTGGGCGAAATGGGCCGGCTGGGATTTCTGGGCATGACTTTGCCTGAGCCTTATGGCGCCGGCCTTTCCTATACTTGTTATGGCCTCGTCGCGCGCGAGATCGAGCGGGTGGATTCCGCGTATCGCTCGGCCTTCAGCGTGCAGAATTCGCTGGTGATGCATCCCATCTTCGCGTTCGGCAGCGACGCGCAAAGAAAAAAATATCTGCCTGGCCTGGGCAAAGGAGAACTGATCGGCTGTTTCGGCCTGACCGAGCCGGACCATGGTTCGGATCCGGCAGCCATGGAGAGCCACGCCATCGCCGATGGCACGGAATTCCGCGTGCAGGCGCGCAAAATGTGGATCACCAATTCTCCTATCGCCCATCTGGCCCTGGTCTGGGCCAAGCTCGACGGGGAGGTGAGAGGCTTTCTCGTCGAAAGCGACACCAAAGGCTTCTCCGCGCCGCCGATCGAAGGAAAGTTCTCGCTGCGCGCCAGTGTCACGGGCGAGATCGTGCTTGACGGCGTCCGGATTCCCCAAGCTGCCCTTCTGCCCGGTGCCAAGGGGTTACGCGCGGCGCTGTCCTGTCTCAACCGGGCGCGATTCGGAATCGCCTGGGGCGCGCTGGGAGCGGCGGAGACCTGCTGGCATGCGGCGCGGGACTATGCGCTGATGCGCAAGGCGTTCGGCCGGCCGCTTGCCGCCACGCAATTGGCACAACGAAAGCTCGCCGACATGCAAACCGAGATTGCCCTGGGCCTGAATGGGGCCCTCAGTCTGGCCCGCATGATGGACGATGGCACGGCATCGCCAGTGCTCATCTCGCTGCTCAAGCGCAACAATTGCGCCAAGGCATTGGCCATCGCCCGGCAGGCGCGCGACATGCTGGGTGCCAACGGCATTTCCGATTCCTATCCCGTGATTCGCCACCTGCTGAACCTGGAAGCGGTCAATACCTACGAGGGGACCGAGGATATGCACGCCCTGATCCTGGGGCGGGCCCAAACCGGGCTCGACGCGTTTTAGCGCAAGGCCAAAAAAAGCGCGAAGCGATTTCCCGCGCCGATTTGCGACAATGCCCGCGCCTTTGGCTTACTGTGTGTCCGGCAAAGTGTAGCAGATATATTCGCCGGAATAATTGCCGCCGGAGACCGCGACGATGATGTATTGCTTGCCGTTGACCATGTAGGTCATGGGCGACCCCGATTGCCCGGCCGGCATCAGGACATCACCCACGTCTTTGCCCGTGGCCTGGTCGTAAGCGCGCAGCATCGCCCCCCGGGGGTGATCGGGCGTGATCGTCACCTGGGCGTCGCCGGCAATCACCAGGTTCCTGGTCACCAAGGTACCGATATTGTAGCTCGGCTGTCCGGTTCGGGGAATGTTGAGTCCTTTGAGGGCCGGGTTGGTGCGGATGAAATTGGGGGATTCGCCGGCGGCGACTTGCCACTCGATTTCACCCTTGTCCAAATTGATGGCGCTGATGGTGGCGTAAGGAGGCTTGATCAAGGGAAGACCGCTCACGGTGAGGCCGAAATCGTCCTGATCGCCGGCCGGCGGCGGTTGCGGATGCGGCGCCGGCGAAGAATCCGCCCCTGCCTGTGCGCCAGCGGCATAGACCATCTCGATTTTCTGGCCCGCGATTCCTTCCACATAGCGCATGTCGGAAAGACCGGGAGGTGGCGGCACCAGGCCCATATCCTGCACGCAGGAATCACAGGCATAAACGTACGCCGTATGGTTCTCGGGATTAAAGGAGCCGCCCGGCCAGTTGGTGCCGCCATTTGCCGGGCCAAGTCCCAAGGTCGCCAACGGTCCCGGGCGCTGGCTGAGCACGGGCGGTGTGAACATGGGACCAAGCTTGTAGTTCTTGACCAGAGCGAGGGCCTTCTGGCGCAACTGGGGCGTGAAATCTACGAGATCGTCCACCGAGACGCCGGTGCGGGCATAGGCAAGCGGTTTGGTGGGAATGGGCTGGGTCGGCGAATACCACTCGCCCGGCGCATTGCCCTTCTCGACCTTGCGCTCGGGGATCGGCCACACCGGCTTGCCCGTGATCCGGTCGAACACATAGAGGTAGCCCATCTTGGTCGGCGCGGCCACCGCCTTGACCGGCTTGCCGTCGACATCGATGTCCATCAGCAGCGGCGGCGAGGACATGTCATAGTCCCACACTTCGTGATGGATGAGTTGGAAATACCATCTGAGCTTGCCGGTCTTGAGGTCCACCGCAACCAGGCTGTCGCCATAGAGGCCGGGGCCGGGACGATAGCCGCCGTAGAAATCCGAGGTCGGCTGCTCGATCGGAAGATAGGCAAGACCGGCCGCCGGATCGGCCGTCATCTCCGTCCACACCCCCGTGTTGCCGGTATAGGTGTTGGAATTGTCGAACCAGGTCTTGGCCCCGGGATCGCCCTTCTGGGCGATGGTATGGAATTCCCAGAGCTTCCTGCCCGTGCGCACGTCGTAGGCCCGTGCCGAGCCCTTGTTGTTCTTGTAGCTGGTGGGCGTGAAGCCTTCGCGGAACGAAGACCCCACCAGGATCTCATCTCCCACCACCGTCGGCGCCGACTGCCAGCCGATCTCTCCAGTGGTCAAATCCGGCGCGATCTTCTGGTCGTCATCCGCCTTCAGATCCACCGCCCCGTCAGCGCCGAAGCCTTGCACCCGCTGGCCCGTCTTGGCGTCCAGGCAAATCAATTGATAGCCGGGCGTCACATAAAGAATGCGCGCCTCCTTGCCGTCCGACCAGTAGCTTAAGCCCCGGCCCGACAATTGCCGGGGCGCCGCCGCTCCCCTCGCCCCTTCCTTCTCGCCGTGCACCCACAGAAGTTCCCCCGTCACCGCATCCAGAGCAATCACACCTCGCCTGGAGCCCGCCGTCGCATACACCACCCCGTTTACTTCCAGCGGCGTGCCTTCCAGCTTATATTCCGGGCGGTTGCCGATATTGTCGGTCTTGAACCGCCATGCCACTTCCAGGTTCGAGAAATTCGAGGCGTTGATCTGGTCCAGCGGCTTGTACCGGCTCCCCGACA
>JBOHKF010000093.1:0-5402 GCA_050729015.1 Rhizomicrobium sp.
GCCGGCTACAAGGTGCAGATCCTGGAATATAACGACCGGCCCGGCGGACGGAACTGGTCGCTCTATGGCGGCGACACCTATACCGAAATGGGGGGAACCACCCAGCACATCACCTTCGACAAGGGGCTCTATTTCAATCCGGGGCCGTGGCGCATCCCCTATCATCATCGGGGTCTGCTTTATTATTGCAAGCTGCTCAACGTGCCCCTCGAATCCTTCACCATGGTCAACTACAACGCCTATGTCCATTCGACCAAGGCCTTCAATGGCAAGCCGGTCCGCTATCGCGAGATCCAAGCGGATTTCGACGGATATGTCGGCGAACTTCTGGCTAAGGCCACCTCGCAGGACAAGCTCGATGGCCCGATCACCAGGGACGAGAAAGACGGGATTCTGCAATTGCTGCGCTTCTGGGGCGCGCTGGACAAGAATTACGATTACAAGAAGAGCGACGCGGCCAGCAATATGCGGGGCTTCGACGTGGACCCCGGCGGCGGACTAAGCCCGGCGCCGGTCGATTCCGATCCCCTTCCGATGCGTGAATTGTTCAATTCCGGGATGTGGTTCGCCGTGGTCGCCGGCAAGATCTATGAATTCCAGACGCCCCTGTTCGAGGCGGTGGGCGGCATGGGGATGATCGGCAAGGCGTTCGGGCGGGCGCTCGACGGCGCGATCAAATACAATTGCAGGGTGACGGCGATCCAGCAAAACGACAGAGGCGTGACCGTCAGCTATGTGGACGGCAAGAAGGGTGGCGCGACCGAGACGGCCCATGCCGATTGGTGTGTCTGCACCATCCCCGCCAGCATTCTGGGTCAGATGCCGATGCAGGTGGGACCAAAGATGCGCAACGCCATCGCCTCGCTTTCCTATGATGCCGCCTTCAAGGTGGGGTTGGAGTTCAAGCGCCGCTTCTGGGAGGAAGACGAAGATATCTATGGCGGCATCACTTATACCGACCAGCCGATCGCGAATATTTCCTATCCCTCGACCGATTATCATCGGCCCGGTGGGGGGGTGCTTTTGGGTGGCTATATTTTCGGCGACAGCCCGGCGACGTTCGAATTTTCCGCTCTTTCCGCCCACGATCAGGTCAAGGCGGCGCTGGCCCAGGGTGCCAGGATTCATCCGCAATATCCCAAGGAATTCAAGAGCGGCGTTGGCATCACCTGGCACAGGGTACCTTGGACCCTGGGATGCTCTGGGAGGTGGTCGGACGAGAACCGGGCGAAGAACTATGACAATCTCTGCGCCATTGACGGCCGCATCGTGCTCGCGGGCGAGCATTGCTCGCGGCTTCCCGCCTGGCAGGAAGGGGCGGTGCTGTCCGGGCTGGATGCCATCGGCCGGCTGCACAAGCGGGTGCTGACGGCCTGAAGAGACGTCAGATGTCCACGATCAGCCTAAGGTCGATGCGGCGCCCGCTGTTCCAATAGATGTTGTAGGTGTCGGCGTCGTTCAAATCCCAGCCGTTCTCGCCCAACAGATTCTCGAGCCATAGGCGCAGTGAAGCGGACCGGTGACCGAGAGTGAACGCGTAGCGGATGTCGCCGCTCACGAAATTCCGGTCCGGAATGGAGACGGCATCGTCGATTGTGGAGGGCATGCGCGTCTGGTGGCTGAGGTCCAGGTCGAGAGACAGGTTGGTTGTTTCCGGTGGCCGCCAATTGGCGTCGAGTTCAAGCTCGCTGGGAGAAATGCCAACCGGACGCGCGCCCACAAGATCGAGGTTGACGGCCTCGCCCGTCACGCGCGGCTCCGACAGCACCGCGCCGCCGATAAGGTCCAGATTGGGCAGAACATGGCCGGTCAGAGACAGTTCGATACCTTTGTTCTCCGTATCGCCCAGGCGCGTATAGAGATTGCCGGGATTGAGATTGAAGTAGGGCTTGTGAATGTCAAACACGCCAGCCACAAGATTGAGGCCGGACGTCAGCTTCCAGCGCGCGCCCAGGTCTTTCTGCCGGGTGGTGATGGCCGGCAAAGCCTGATTGCTGTTCGACGCATTCTGGGGTGCGATCCCGTTATCTTCCAGGCCTCTTGTCGCGTCGCCATAGAGCACCAGACTGGGCGAGAGATCGATGGCCAGCGCCGCATTGAGGAACCAGGGTTCGTCCTGGGAGATGGCCGGTAGAAAACCGGGAATGAGTGTCTCCTTGCGGTAATTTGGCCTTTGCGCGGTGAGCCCCAGGATACCCAGGCCGCTCCAGGCCAGTTGATAGGAAAATCCCACCGTGGTCTCGGTGATGTGGTCGTCCGTCTGCGGACCGAACTGGAATTGGGACTTGGGGAGATCGAGGCGCTGCCCGATCACGGCCGGCCCCAGATCCAGAAACTCCGCGCCTCCATAAACCGCGCTCCAATCCCGTATCCTGACGGAAACTATGGCGCGCTGAACTCTGGGACCGTCTTCTATGACATGTTCCAGCCGGACCTCGCCGCTGGTTGAACCCGAGTTCGAAGGCGGGTTCGCAATGACATTGAGTTCGCCGGCGCCTGCCTGGCTGACGCCCGTCAACTGAACGTAGAAATTGTCCGGCTTCGAGACCGTTGAGCGGAATAGCCCCGCGCGCAGATCCCAATCGGGAAGGAAATCGAGCTTGGCGAGGACGCCATAATTGGCATCCACTTCGCCATTGATGGCCCAGTCGGGCCCGAAATAATGCCGTCCCGGGTTGATGGGAAGGAAGGCGCCCGCCGGAACATAAGCCTGGCCCTGGTGTGCCGCATAAAAATCGGTGCGCGACCAGAAGGGAAGAATCTCGAGATCGGGCGAGGGAGTCCATTTCACCAGAAAACCTTCATTGTTCTGATACTGGCTGCTTCCGTCCGCCTCCACGTCGTGATGGAAGCCCAAGCCGCCGCCGACACTCAGCACATTGTCGATGAGGGGCTCTGTCCCATCCAATTCCAACGTCCCGGTGCCGCGTGGGTTGATTTCGGAAAGCACGCTAAGGAGGGGGGCATTGCCCGGCTCGCGCAACGTTTGATCCACCACGCCGGTCGGCGCGGGAAAGGCATAGCCTTGGGCGGCAATCCCCACCCGGATCGCAGATGATTCGTCCACGCGTGGGTTCAACTGGGCGACCTGGTCGAAATAAAGGCCTTCGATGCGAACATTGCCGGCGGTGACGGGAGAGAAGCCGCGCACGTCATACGGCGAATAGAGGCCGATCTGCTCGTCGCCCACGCTGCTGCCGAATGCATCGCTGGCCGCGGTCACGGCGTTTTCGGCCGCGCGCTGGGCGAACGCGGGGCTGGCCGTGAAGGCGGCAAGCATGGCCGCCAATCCCATGCAGGGGATACGCAACTGCAAAACCAAATCCATGACGTCCGGTTCCTTTTAGGAAAGCGCATCCGGCAGATGCCGTTTGCACTATTAGCAACCGGGCAGCGGCAACAAGGCCGAGACGGCGGCTTTATCAAAATCTTTACGTTGCTACGGAATTTTAATTTTACCGCTTCAAAAATACCTCTTCCGGTCACCTGGCTGCCGGCGCGCCCCGGCACTGTGCATCCGAGAGCCCCTGGCGCGCGGCGCCCGTTTTCGGACAAGATGCCCATCACGCTGCTCGCAAGAGGGCGTACAGCTGCTGTCATAATTCTTTACAAGGAGCCTCGGTGCCGAATGATTTCATTCCCGTAGGGGCTCCGATCCATAAGCGGCGACTCAGCCGCGTCGAAACCGCCTTGATCGCGCGCCGCAATGTGCTCGAGATCATCCCCGGCCTTGCCTATCGCCAGCCCATCGTTTCCGGCGATCTGGTGGTGCGCTGGCACATGATGGCCGATCCCGGAGGGATGAAGCGGGTGATGCTGGACAATCTCGCCAACTATCCCAAGTCGGAAATCATGCGCCGCATGCTCCGGCCCGCCATTGGCGCGAGTCTGTTTAACGCCGACGGCGCGGAGTGGAAATGGCAGCGCCAGGCGGTGACGCCGGTTTTCACCCATCGTCGCGTCAAAGCGTTGGCACCGGCGATGACGGCAACCGCGGAGCGGGCGAGCAAAAGATTGCAGGAAGCCGGAGGGCGCGCCGAGATCGTTTCGGCGATGATCTCCGCCACCTTCGAAGTAATCTGCGACGTGGCGCTCTCGGGACGGGAGCATTTCGATGGCGCCACCTTCGGCCGCGCCATCACCCGTTATTTCCAGACCGCCGGCCGCGCCTCGCTGCTCGACTTTCTGGGCTTTCCGGGATGGTTTCCTCGGCCGGGCGAGCTTCTCGCCGGCTCTTCGGTGCGCACCATGCACAGCATGGTGGCGGCGGCGATCGCGGCGCGACGGCGGCAGGCGCCAGGCAAGGCCGATGATCTTCTCGATCACATGCTGGCCGCGCAGGATCCCGAAACCGGACGGCGCATGGCTGCCAGCGACCTGATTCACAATATGCAATTCTTCATCGTGGCCGGCCACGAAACCACCGCGCTGGCGATTTCCTGGGCGCTCTATCTTCTCGCGCATTCGCCGAGAGAACAGGAACGGGCGCGGGAAGAAGCCCGCTCCTGCCTGCACGGCCGGGCCGCCGGGGCCGATGATGTCGCCGCCATGCCTTTTATCAGACAGGTGCTGGAAGAAGCGATGCGGCTTTATCCGCCGGTGGGACTTCTCGCCCGCACCGTCGTGGCAAAGGACCAGCTCTGCGGGCGCCAAATGCGGCCCAACGACACGGTGTTCCTTCCGATATGGGCGCTGCACCGCCATGAATTGCTCTGGGAACGGCCGGACAGGTTCGATCCCGGCCGATTCGATCCTGCCTACGGCCCCAAGCGGGACAAGTATCAATATCTGCCGTTCGGTTCGGGACCGCGCGGCTGTGTGGGTGCGGACTTCGCGATGATGCAGGCCGGCATCATTCTTGCCACCTTGATCGGGCGCTTTCGCTTCCGTCCCGGCGGCCCGGGGCCGCATCCCGTCATGACCATGACGGTGCGTCCGCATCCGGGCGTGTTTGTGGAGCTGGAAGCGCTCGGCTGATTTAGGGCGTGGCCGGGGGCTGAGATTTCGGCGGTTGCTCCTTGCCGGCCAGCTCCAACTGGCATTCGAGGCTTTCCGTCGTCCCTGGCAATACTCCCTTGGCGACACAGGACTCATAGTTCGCCCGCTCGCGGGCTTCGTCCCGGAAGGTCCGGATATCGGATCGGGTCTTGATCGCCTCCTGCCGCAACGGGGCAACGCAACCCGAAAGCACAAGGCTGGACGCCACCAGCCCCGCAAATGTTGCCCATCTCGCCACGGCCAGTTCCAACTTGGATGGCATGACGATTGGTAATCCAGGTTCCGGCCATCGCCAAGCGGCCCTGGATGGCGCCCCATCATTCCGCTAAGCTTGGCGCCGCCTTATGAGAGGGTGAGACATGCACAAGGATCCGAAAGGCGCCCGGAACGCCAACGTGTCGCGC
>JBOHKF010000094.1:0-3565 GCA_050729015.1 Rhizomicrobium sp.
CGCAGGTCTGGAAGAAGCACGATAATATTCCGCTGTAGCAGGTGCGCGCCTTGAGCGGTTTACGGACCCGCTCCAAGTATTTGTTTTGTAGCGATTTTCAACAGAAATCCGCTTCACACTTTTCCTGGGATTCCTCTAGTGTGCTTCGCCAAAATACTTTCCGTCGCCTCAAAACGGAGATGCCTTGTTTCGTAAAATTCTCATCGCCAATCGCGGCGAAATCGCCTGCCGTGTCATCAAGACGGCCCGCAAAATGCGCATTGCCACCGTGGCCGTCTATTCGGAGGTCGACCGCGATGCCCTTCACGTGAGGATGGCGGACGAAGCGGTCCTGATAGGTCCGGCACCTGCGGCGCAGTCCTATCTCGCCATGGACCGCATTCTCGACGCGGCACGCATGACCGGTGCCGACGCGGTGCATCCGGGCTATGGATTTCTATCCGAGCGCGAGGCCTTCGCCAATCTCCTGGCCAAGGCGGGCATTGTCTTCATCGGCCCCAATCCCAAGGCAATCGCCGCCATGGGCGACAAGATCGAATCCAAGAAGTTGGCGAAAGCGGCGGGCGTGTCCACCGTTCCCGGTTTCCTGGGAGAGATCAAGGACGAAGAGCATGCGCGCAAGATCGTGGGCGAGATCGGCTATCCGGTGATGGTGAAGGCCTCGGCGGGGGGCGGCGGCAAGGGCTTGCGGGTGGTCAGAAGCGTCGGCGAATTGGCGCAGGCGATCGCCTCGTCGCGCAACGAGGCGCTGGCGAGTTTCGGCGACGGCCGGTTGCTGGCGGAGAAATTCATCGAGGAGCCGCGACATATCGAGATTCAGATCATCGCCGACCGTCACGGCCATGTCATTCATTTGAACGAGCGGGAATGTTCGATCCAGCGCCGCCACCAGAAGGTAATCGAGGAAGCGCCGTCACCCTTTCTGGATGAGAAGACGCGGGCCGCCATGGGCGACCAGGCGACGGCGTTGGCCATGGCCGTAGGCTATGACAGTGCGGGAACGGTGGAGTTCATCGTCGACGCGGCCCGTAATTTCTATTTTCTGGAGATGAATACCAGACTTCAGGTCGAACATCCGGTGACGGAATTGGTCACCGGCCTTGACATCGTGGAGCTGATGATCCGCGCCGCTGCCGGCGAGCAATTGCCACTTACCCAGAAGGACGTAAAGCGCCAAGGCTGGGCGATCGAAGCCCGGGTCTATGCGGAAGACCCGTATCGCGGCTTCCTGCCTTCCACCGGCCGCCTTACCCGCTATCGTCCGCCGCGCGAGAAAGTGGAAAATGGAGTGACGGTCCGCAACGACACCGGCGCCTTCGAAGGGGGAGAGATTTCCATCTATTACGATCCGATGATCGCCAAACTTTCCACCCACGCCGCCGGCCGCGAGAAAGCGGTGGATGCCTGCGCTTCGGCGCTCGACCGGTTCGAGATCGCGGGCATTGCTCACAATTTGTCCTTCCTCAACGCGGTAATGCGCAATCCCCGCTTTCGCGAAGGCCGCATCACCACCAATTTCATCGCTGAGGAATATCCATCCGGTTTCAAGGACCGAGACCTCCTGGAGGCAGATCGACGCCTTTTCGTGGCCGCCGCTGTCGCCGCCAAATTGCGGCGCACTCAGCGCGCGCGTGACATCAGCGGCGCACTCGCCAATGCACCCAAGCCGGCCGATGCATTCGTCGTGAGCATCGAGGGTCTCGACGTCGCGGTGTGCGATGCTCACCTTGCAGTTGGCAGCCTGCATTTGGCGATTGACGGCAGGGTGTTCGAAGGCGTCGTGGATTGGTTTCCCGGCCGCCCGCTTCTGATCCTTAAGCACCAGGGGCAGGAGACGGCCTTTCAGATTTCCCGCCATCCCGGCTTCTACCGCCTGGTTCAGGGCGGCCGCGATCTTGCGATCAACGTGCGGTCCCCCGACGCCGCTCGTCTGGCGGCGCTGATGCCGGTCAAGGCATCCGAAGACAAGTCCCGGCTACTGACGTGCCCGATGCCGGGTCTTCTGGCCGCCTTGCATGTCAGCGAAGGTCAGGAGGTCAAGGCCGGCGATCCGTTGGCGGTGATCGAAGCGATGAAGATGGAAAACGTGCTCGCGGCGGAGCGGGATGGGAAGGTCGCCAGGGTGTTGGTAAAAAAAGGCGACAACCTTGCCCGCGACGACGTGATACTGGAATTTGTCTAAGATCATGAGCGAGGAGATCACCAGCCTGCGCATCCAAATTCAGGGATTTGTCCAAGGCGTTGGCTTTCGCGACTTTCTGATGATGACCGCACAACGCCATCGGCTGGATGGCTGGGTACGCAATGTCAGCGACGGGTCGGTGGAAGCCTTGGTGAGCGGCCCCGCCGCGAAAGTCGAAGCCTTCGTGGGTGCCGCGGCACAGGGGCCACGGGGCGCCCTTGTCCGCGCCCTGGATCTGCACAATGCCGACCCGCCGGCCACGAGAGGCTTTAAGCGTCTTCAGAACGTCTGACATGTGGCCGCTCCTGTCGTAAGCGCCACCAGCCGCGATCGACGAAATTCGCCGATCCCCGGCGATCGGCCTTGGAATTCCTCTAACCGAAGACCTTCTCGAAGCTCTGTTTCAGCGCCATATCCACCTCCGCCATCGTGGCCCTTATCCCAAGATCGGCCAGGCTTGTGACGCCATGCCGGCGAACGCCGCACGGCACGATACCGGCATAATGCGAGAGGTCGGGCGCGACATTGAAGGCCACGCCGTGAAATGTCACCCAATGGCGGATGCGCACGCCCAAGGCTGCGATCTTGTCCTCGCGGGTCCCACGCACCACCCAGATGCCGATGCGGCCTTCCCGGCGCTCGCCACTCACGCCGAATAGGGCCAGTGTCTCGATCAGCCATTGCTCCAGGTCGCGCACAAAGGCGCGCACGTCCGGCTTGCGTGCCTTCAGGTCGAGCAGGACATAACCCACCCTCTGGCCGGGTCCGTGATAGGTGAACTGCCCGCCCCGGCCCGTGCGATAAACAGGAAAGCGGGCCTCCAGAAGATCGGCGTCCTTGGCGGACGTGCCTGCGGTATAAATGGGTGGATGCTCCAGGAGCCAAACCAGTTCCCTAGCCTTGCCCTCGGCGATCGCCGAGGCACGAGCTTGCATCTCGGCCACGGCCCTCGGATAAGCGGTGGGCTGCGTGGACACGCGCCATTCGGGGCGCGTTCTCGACGAAGGGTCCGGATTAAGCATTCCGCAACCATAATCCGTCAGGCTCAAGGAGGCGTACGAAATAGTGGCCGGGCCCCATGGCGTCCAATATTGACAACATCAAGGTTGAAATTTCGGTGGTGCTGGGCCGTTCGGTGATCCCCATGCACCAGCTTTTGCGCATGGGCCGCGGTGCGGTGATCGAGTTGGATTCCCACCAGGACGATCCGGTGATCATGCTGGCCAACGACAAGCCGGTGGCCAAAGGGGAAATCCAAATCCAGGGCGAGAAGATCGCCGTTTCCGTGGTGGATTTGCTGTCCGGTTACGAATAAACGCCAATTTCACTGTTAAATCGCGATTGGAGACGGAATTGCGACAAACCGAAGGGTCAGACCGGATC
>JBOHKF010000095.1:0-1832 GCA_050729015.1 Rhizomicrobium sp.
CCGGAATCGATCAGGAACATCTCGTTGTTGGCGATGGCGCGGTTGGTGGAGCGCGTCACCCGGTAATGCACGATGGCACCATTGGCGCCGGCACCGGCAATGGAATCGAAGGAGAGGTCGGAAAGGCAATTGGTGGCGCGGCGGAAGCCCTCTAAACTCTCGGCGGCGGCGATTTCGGTAAGCGCGCCGCGGGGGGCTTCGCGATGAAACCAGCAAAGAAAGCGCGACAGCGCCGCCCCGTCGCGCACATGAGCCACCCGGGCGCCTTCGAGTTCCACGGGGTTCTTGCAGGCCTTGGGCAGTTGGCAGGGATCGGTGCCGTGCACTACCTTGGTGCCGGCGCGACGAAGCCGGTCAAAGATGGCGGACGCTGCCGTCGCGGGATCGGCCAGAACGGTCTTGGCTTTGAGGCCATCCAGCGCCGCCGTGAAAGCGGCTGGCGGCATCAGCCGCACGCCTTGGCCCAAATGCGCGATCAGCTCGGGACTGCATTTATCCCCCTCCAGGAAGAGTTCGGCACTCTCGTCGGCGTAAAGGACGGCATAGGCCATCACGAATGGCGTATGCGGCACGTCGCGACCGCGGATATTGAAGAGCCAGCAGACCGAATCGCAGAGTGTGAGCACGACCGCATCGGCCCCGGCCTTCCTCATGCTTCGCGCGACCCGGGTGCGCTTGGAAGAGCTTTCCTCGCCCGCGAGAATCAAAGGGTGCGGCATGGCGGGTTGGGATGGCGGCCCGGGCCTCTCGCGCCACACCGCGTCAAGGGGATTACCGTCCGTGGCCAAAAGGGCGCCCTTCGCCCTTTCCACTGCCTGCTTCAGGATGACGACGCCGTTCTCGGTGGTGAGCCACGGGTCGTAGCCCAACCTGGCGCCTTGGCCCAGGTGATCGGGGATCCAGCCTTGCGGACCCTCGGCCACCAGATCGCGCGGCTCGAACAGCCTGGTGTCGGTCTGGGCGCGCACTTGCAGCGTATAGCGGCCATCCACGAAGATGGCCGCCTTGTCCTTGAGCACCACAGCGGCCCCGGCCGAGCCGGTGAAAGCGGTGAGCCAGGCAAGTCGTTCGGCGCAAGGTGGAAGATACTCCCCCTGATGCTCGTCGGCATGAGGAACGACAAATCCGTCAAGCCCGCGCCCTTCAAGCTCGGCCCGAAGGGCGGCCAGCCGCGGGACGCAACAGGCGGTGTCCGAGCGGTCGTCATAGGTTTGAAATGGGCCGTTGCCGTCCATAAAACACAAGCCTGTTGGTCCTTGGTCAAGCTTAGCGTCTGGCCTTTACCAGCACCAGCGCGCTCCAGGGACCTTGGCGCCTGCGGGCGGCGAGTCGCAAGCGATGGTAAAAGGCGATGACGGTCGCCTCTTGCGTGGCGAGGAGTCCGGAGAGAATGAGCGTTCCGCCGGGTGCGACGGCAGCCACAAGCTGAGGGGCCAGCCGCGCCAGCGGACCGGCCAGGATGTTGGCCAGGATGAGGCCGTAAGGCGCAGCTCCCGCCAGGACGGGATGGCTCAGTCCATCCGCCGCCACCGCTCTCACGAGCGCGCCCGCGCCGTTCGCTCTGGCGTTTTCGCGCGTGACCTCGACGGCGGCGGGATCGATGTCGGAGGCGAGCACGGGCCTTTTCCAAAGTTTGGCCGCGGCAATGGCGAGAAGCCCGGTGCCGGCGCCCAGGTCCAGGACTTTGCGGATTGGCCGGTGGGCGAGATCGCTAAGCAGAGAGAGGCAGAGGGCGGTTGATTCATGATGGCCGGTGCCAAAGGCAAGCCCCGCTTCGATGCACAGGGAAATCATCCCGTGCGGAATCTCGCCCCGGTCGTGGGGGGGGGGGG
>JBOHKF010000096.1:0-1669 GCA_050729015.1 Rhizomicrobium sp.
CTTCCGCTCGATCACCGGGTGGCCGGCGAAGCGGGCCTTGAGGCCATGCTTCTCGAAGAAGGGCACCTCGAACGGAAACAGGGCCAGAACCAGGTCGAAGTAGCGCGCCATCGCCCTGGCCCGGTAGGCGCGGCTGGCCCACACTTGGGGCGCCACATAATTGACAGTGCGAACCGCGGGATCGCGCTTTTTGACAGCCCGGGCAACACGGTGGGTGAAGTCGGGGCTATCGATCAGGACCAAGGCATCGGGCCGGATGCGCAGGGCATAGTCCGCAGCTTGCCTCACGCGGGCGAGGATCCTGGGAATTGCCGGCACGACTTCGCGAAGCCCCATCACCGCCGTGGCGTCGAGCGGGTAAAGGCTGTCGAGCCCTTCCCTTGTCATGGCCGTCCCGCCCACGCCCAGGAGCTTCACATTCGGCCTAAGCTCCTTGAGCGCCACCATCAATTGCGCGCCCAGTTGATCGCCGGAGGGCTCGCCCGCGACCAGCATGAGAACTGTCACGGCTTGATGCCCATCACGAACAGGCCCAGCCGATCGGCAATTTCGGCGACCTTGGGCTTTTCCACGATCAGACATTTGCCGGTTTCGAGCGCGATGCCGGCGAGCCCGGATTCGCCCACGCGATTCAGCGTTTCCACGCCGACAACCGGCATGTCGGTCCTGGCATCCTGGGTCGGCTTCAACGCCTTCGCCAGCACACCCCGCCTTTTTTCCGGCGTGCCGCGCAAGGAGTCTTTCATTTGAGCGACACGGGCGAGCATGGCATCGGTGCCTTCCGCTGCCTCCACCGCCAGCGCCAAGCCTTCGCACACCACAGCGGCCTGGCCCACATCCAACGCTCCCAGCGCCCGCACGATAGCGAAGGCCCGGGCGATGTCGCGTTCATGACCGCCGTTGGGCCGATACCGGCCCAAAGGTCCCGATTGTACCACCAGGCCGGGCGCCGCCTCCGCAACTCCCACCGCGCGAAAACCTTCATCTTCGAACAATCGCACCAGAAGACGCAGCAAGGCGTCGTCGCCCTCCCGCGCCGCTGCCAGCACCTTGGGCATGAGCATCATACCTTTGGCATCGAGCGCGAGGTCCGAGAATTTGGGCCGCGCCACTTTGCCCGCCAGGAGCACCTCCTCGGCCTTGGCACGCGAAAGCGCCTTCATCGCCCGGCCGGGTTCGCCCAGCGAGACCCACTCATGGGCGAAGCCGTCTACCCAGGGACCGCAAAGGCCGTTGAGGGCCACCACGAATACCCCGCGCGCTTTCGCCGATTCCGCCACTGCGCGCGGCAGGTCGCCGCGCCCGGCGACAATGCCCAGAATTCTCACGCCTCTTCCCCGCGCCGCCGCGCGGTGCACAGTTTCTGCTTGGCGGGCGCCAAAATGAAGTCGGCAATCTCGGTCACTTCGGGGACCTGCGCCCAACGCGCCCTGGCTTCCCCGGCCCGGTCTTTGATGCCACCTTCATGGTCGTGAAAGATGAAGCGAAAGGCCGCGCGCAGGGTGTGGATGGTTTCCCGAGGCAGTCCTCGCCGCTTCAAGCCCACAAGATTGAGACCGGCAAGCTCGGCATGATCGCCGAATGCCATCGCGTAGGGGATGATGTCGCGATTGACCCCCGTGAGCCCTCCTACCATGGCGCCTTTGCCTACGCGGCAGAATTGCTGAAC
>JBOHKF010000097.1:0-4005 GCA_050729015.1 Rhizomicrobium sp.
ATGGTGCCCCATTCGCTCTCGAATGTGGCGGGCGAGAAAGACAAAGTGCCATGGTGGCGGCAAAGGAGTTTTCAGCGCTTGGGCTGACCGGGCTGACCAGCGACAGCCGCAAGGTCCAGCCCGGCCATTTGTTCGCGGCGCTGCCGGGGACGACGACCGATGGTGCGCGCTTCATGAAGGACGCGGTGGCGCGCGGCGCGCGTGCGATCCTGGGCCGGCCGCAACTCGAACCGGAAGCGAAGGCGCTGGGAGTGGCCTTTATCGGCGACGACAATCCCAGGCTCAGGCTGGCGCGAATGGCGGCAGCCTTCTATGGCGCGCAGCCCGAAACCGTGGCCGCGGTCACCGGCACCAAAGGCAAATCCTCGGTGGTGGCCTTTTTGCGCGAAATCTGGACGCACCTGGGACAGACGGCGGCAAGTATGGGCACCGTGGGAGTGGTGGGCCCGAACGCAGAGACGCCGCTCGATCATACCACCCCCGATCCGGTCGAAATCCATCGTCTGCTGAAACAGTTGAAAGAGGCAGGTGTAGACCATCTCGCCATCGAGGCCTCCAGCCACGGGCTCGATCAATACCGGCTTCACGGAATCTTCGTGCGGGCCGCCGCCTTCACCAACATCACCCGCGATCACATGGACTACCATGCGACATTCGCGGACTATCTCAACGCCAAGCTCCGGCTGTTCGGCGAGGTGGTGGCGGCAGGCGGCGTGGCGGTGGTCAATCGCGACGCCGATCATTGGGACGCCTTTGCCGGGCTCGCGCGAACGCGGGGCTTGTCCCTTCTCACGGTGGGAGAAAAAGGCGAAGCCATCCGGCTCGCCGGGCGCGAAAGCCGGGGAGAGGCGCAATTGCTTACCATCGCCCATGCCGGCAAAAGCTATCAGGTGCTCTTGCCGTTGGCTGGAGCCTTCCAGGCTTCCAACGCCTTGGTCGCGGCCGGGCTTGCGATCGGGCTGGGCGAAGGGCCCGATAAGGTCTTCGCCGCGCTCTCTTGCCTCAAAGGCGCGCCCGGGCGCATGGAGAAGGTGGCGTTCTCGGCGGAAGGCGCGCCCATATATGTGGATTATGCCCACTCGCCGGACGCCCTCGAAAAAGTCTTGAAGGCGCTTCGCCCGCATACCCGCGGACGGCTTCACCTGCTATTTGGCTGCGGTGGGGATCGCGACAAGGGCAAACGCCCCTTGATGGGCCAGATCGCCGCCGCCCTGGCGGACCGGGTGATCGTCACCGACGACAATCCACGCCGCGAAGATCCGGCCCGGATCCGGCAGGAGATTCTCGCCGCGGCGCCTGGCGCCCACGAGATCGGCGACCGCGGCCAAGCCATCCGCGCCGCCATCGCCCAACTCAAGGAAGGCGACCTGCTGGTCGTCGCGGGCAAGGGCCATGAAAGCGGTCAATATGTGGGCGACAGGGTGCTTCCTTTTTCCGACCGTGAGGAAGCGGTGAAAGCGGCGCTGGCCTCGGGGGGGCGGGCGGCATGACGCTGTGGACCTCCGCGGAAGTCGAAGCCGCTACCTTGGGTCGGATCAGCAGGAAATTTGCGGTGACCGGCCTTTCCATCGACAGCCGCACGCTCGAGCCAGGCGACCTTTTTGTGGCCCTCAAGGGCGCGCGCGACGGTCATGACTTCGTGCATGACGCATTCAAGGCCAAGGCGGCCGCCGCCATGGTGAGCCATCCGATTGCCGGCGCACCGGGACCACTTGTTGCCGTAGCGGACACCCAGAGGGGCCTGGAAGATCTGGCGCGCGCCGGCCGCGCCCGCAGCAATGCCAGGATCGCGGCCGTCACCGGCAGCGCCGGCAAAACCACGACCAAGGAGATGCTTCGGCTTTGCTTGAATGCCTTGGGCCGAACCCATGCCTCGTTCGCCTCCCACAATAATCATTGGGGCGTCCCCCTGAGCCTGGCGCTGCTGCCCAGCAACGCCGAATACGGCGCGTTCGAGATCGGCATGAATCGTGGTGGCGAGATTCGCAATCTGGTCGGCTTTGTCCGACCTCATGTGGCCCTGATCACGACCATCGCGCCGGCGCACCTTGAATTCTTCGGCTCCTGCGAAGCCATCGCCGACGCCAAATCCGAGATTTTCGAAGGCCTGGTGCCCGGCGGTTCCGTCCTGATTCCCGCGGATTCGCCTTATGCCGGGCGTCTTGCGGCGCGCGCCGCCCAACTGGGCGTGACGCGGGTCTTGCGTTTCGGTGCGGATGGAGACGCCAAGCTGATCGCAGCCGAACCGGGTTCCAACGGAATGCGGCTGAAGGCCGATATTCTAGGCAGGGCCGTGGATTGCCAGCTTGGCGGGGTGGGCACGCATATCGCCCTGAACGCCGTCGCGGCGCTGGCAGCGGTGGCGCTGCTCGACGGCGACGTGTTGAACGCCGCCGCCGCGCTCAAGGATTTCTCGCCGCTCAAGGGCCGTGGCGCCCGCTTCCAGACACGAGGCGCGGAAGTGATCGATGAAAGCTACAACGCCAATCCCGCGTCGATGGCGGCGGCCCTGGCGCTGCTGGGTTTAGCCAGCGGCCGCAAGCTCGCGGTTCTCGGCGACATGCTGGAGTTGGGAAAGCAAGCTCTCCCGCACCACGCGGCGCTGGCCGCGCCGATTGCGCTGGCGAGGACCGATCTCGTGTTTCTTTGCGGGCCGCACATGAATGCCTTGTGGGACGCGCTTCCCAAGGAGCGGCGAGGTTCGTACACGGAGAATTCCGCCAGCCTCGCGCCGCACGTGCTCGACGCGCTCAGGCCGGGCGACACGGTGCTGGTCAAAGGGTCTTTGGGAAGCCGCATGGCGGCGGTCATCGAAGCCTTGAGGAAGCCTTGAATGCTTTATTATCTCTCTCTCCTCACCCACACCAACCAGTTGGCCTTCTTCCGGCTGTTTGGCTATCTCACCTTCCGGTCGGGCGCGGCGGTCATGACGTCGCTTCTGATCGCCTTTCTCATCAACCCTCGGCTGATTGCCTGGCTGAAGCGCCGGCAAGGCAAAGGCCAGCCCATCCGCAGTGACGGACCGACCCGTCATCTGATGGAGAAGGCCGGAACGCCCACCATGGGCGGACTGCTTATTCTCATTCCCTGGGTGGGCTCGACCTTGCTCTGGGCCAACCTTTCCAACCGCTATGTCTGGGTGGTCTTGCTGGTAACGGTGGCGTTCGGCCTGTTGGGTTTTCTTGATGATTTCTACAAGGTCGCCAAGCGCAGCGCCGATGGGCTTTCGGGGCGCTCGCGCCTCCTGATCGAGTTCGCCATCGCCTTCCTCGCCACCTGGGCGATCATGGGGATCGAGGCCCCCAGCCTTTCCGGAATGCTGGCCATTCCCTTTATCAAGACCGCGCTTCTGCCGCTGGGCATCTTCTTCATCCTTCTGGGCGGCTTCGTGATCACGGGTGCGGCCAATGCCGTGAATTTCACCGATGGCCTGGACGGGCTGGCCATCGTTCCGGTGATGATTGCCGCCGGCACCTTCACCCTGATCGTCTATCTGGTCGGCAACGAGAAATTCGCCGCCTATCTGCAGCTCCCGTACATCGACGGTTCAGGCGAGCTTGCCGTCTTCCTGGCGGCGCTGGTGGGCGCGGGTCTCGGCTTTCTCTGGTACAATGCTCCGCCCGCAGCCATCTTCATGGGTGACACCGGTTCGCTCTCCCTTGGCGGCGCGCTGGGCGCGGTGGCGGTGGTGGCAAAGCATGAGATCGTCCTGGCCATCGTCGGCGGCCTGTTCGTGCTGGAGACCGTCTCGGTGGTGGTGCAGGTGGTATCCTTCAAGCTTACCGGAAAGCGCGTGTTCCGCATGGCGCCCATCCATCATCATTACGAGCAATTGGGCTGGACAGAGCCCACCATCGTGATCCGCTTCTGGATCGTGGCAGTGGTGCTGGCGCTGGCCGGGCTCGCCACCTTGAAACTCCGGTAGGGGGCATGATCGCGGTAAAAAGTTTCCCGGGGAAAATCGTTGCCGTGTTCGGGCTGGCCCGTACCGGCCTCGCCTCGGTG
>JBOHKF010000098.1:0-4372 GCA_050729015.1 Rhizomicrobium sp.
CGCTATATGGAGGCGATGGTGGCCGGCGATGGCGGCACGCTTCGCATCGCCACTCTGTACGCCCCCAATGGAAATCCGCTGGGAACCGAAAAATTTTCCTACAAGCTTTCCTGGCTGGAACGGCTCGAACGGCATGCAAGGACCCTGCTCGAACTGGAAGAGCCTGTGGTGCTTGCGGGCGATTACAACATCATTCCCGAGGCCAAGGATTGTTACGACCCCAAGGCCTGGAGCAATGACGCCCTCTTCCAGCCTCAATCCCGGCAGGCGCTGCGGATTCTCCAGAATCTGGGATACGGCGATGCATTCCGGACGAGGAACGCCGCCCCGGGCCATTACACATTCTGGGACTACCAGGCAGGGTCCTGGCGCAAGAACCAAGGCATCCGGATTGACCACATCCTGCTCTCGCCCCAGGGACTCGACCGGCTCAAGGCGGTGGGAATCGACCGGCATATGCGCGAGGGTGACCGGCCTTCGGACCATGTGCCGGTATGGTGCGAACTGGACATTTAGGATTTTGCTTTTCCGAAAATCCAGGTTCGCCCTCGGTGCGGTCATGCGGCGCGGCTCACATCGGCCCCGGGCTCCCGAAATTGCCGCATTTACCGCTATAGTCGCTGCCGCTTTCGATCGGAGCTATGATGCGCGACGCAATCTGGGCCTTGGCTGTGCTCCTCGCCGCATATGCGCCTTTGCATCGCCATGCACACCACGCCGATACGCGTTCTGTTTTGGAAAAATCCGCGATTGTGCAGGTGCCCGTCTCCCGCATAGACAGTCTGATGGCTACCGCGCAAAAGGGCCGCATCAGGGTCGAAGCCAAGGGGGCGGTGATGGGCGGGGGCTGGCATCATGCGGCGCTCAAAGTGATGAAGACCGGGCAGCCGGGCGATGCCCATGTCCTGGTACTGGATTTCGTCGCCGAACCACCCGCACCGGACGGGGCGGTAATTCCAGGGCTTTTGCCGGTGAGCGCCGCGATTTCGGTCAGGGCCCGAAGAGGCATCGTGTCGGTGCGCGCGGTCACGAGTTCAAACGACATCACCACGCAGATTCTGAAGGCCGGGAGCAAATAGATGGGCGGCATGCGGCTTGTCTTATGTCCTTCGTTTCTTGAAGGCTTGGTTTGACGCCCTGCTTCGCTGTTTGAGGGCTTTGTTTGATGCCCTACCGCTTCGCTTCTTGAGGGCGTGTGATGCAGATAGACTTCATCTCCGACACCGTCTGTCCATGGTGCTACATTGGCAAGCGCCGGTTAAAACGCGCCCTCGCCATGCATCCCGGTCTGGCGTTCGACGTGCGCTACCGCCCCTATCGCCTCGATCCCGGCGTACCCAAGGCCGGCATCGCCAGGCAAGCCTATCTGGCAGCCAGGTTTGGCAAGGATGGTATCGCCCGGACCCTGCCCGCGATCGCGGCCGAAGGCGCCAAGGAGGGCATCGCATTCGACTTTGCTGCCATCCGCATGACCCCGAACACGCTCGACTCCCATCGCCTGATCCGCTGGGCCGCGCTCTCCGGCGTCCAGGATGATGTGGTCGAACGGCTGTTCGCCGCTTATTTCGAGAATGGCGAGAACATTGGCGACATCCGCGTCCTGGCAGATATCGCCGATCTTTCCGGCATGGATGGCGCCGAAATTGCCAATATGCTGGAAAGCGATCAGGATGTGATGTTGGTGGAACGCGATGACCGGCTGGCCCATGAGATGGGTGTCACCGGCGTTCCCGCCATGATCTTCGCCAACAAGGTCGCGATCTCGGGGGCGCGCGTGCCCGAAATTCTCGCCATGGCGATGGACAAGGCGCTGGAATTGGCGGCGGCGGCAGATTAGGCGGCGTCCGCGACCACCCGGTTGCGGCCGCTTTTCTTCGCCCGGTAAAGCGCCTGGTCCGCCCGGTGCAGCAGCGCCTCGGCGGTATCCTGCTCTCCTTCCGAGCCGGCGATGCCGATCGAGATGGTGAGATGCAGGACGTGGGGAGCGCGGCTGATGGGAAAGGGCGTGGTCTCGATGGAATGGCGCAACCGCTCCGACACCGAACAGGCGAAACCCACGTCGGTATCGGGCATCACCACTACGAATTCCTCGCCACCGTAGCGACAGGCGAGGTCAATGCCGCGGACATTGGCGGCAATGCGCCCGGCGAACTCCTTCAACACTTCATCGCCCACGCCATGGCCATAGCTGTCGTTGACCGCCTTGAAAAAATCTATGTCCATGATCACAAACGCGAGGGGCTTGGCGTTGGTCCTGGCGTTCGCCACCAGATTGTCGAGATGACGGCTCATGTAGCGGCGATTGTGGAGGCCGGTAAGCTGGTCGGTGATTGCCATTTCCAGGCTCAACTGGACATTGTAGCGCAGACGGTCGGCATAGCGCTTCTTGCGCAACTGGGTGCGCACCCGGGCCACCAGTTCGTTCTTGTCCACCGGGCGGGTGAGATAGTCGTTCACCCCCATCTCCAGCGCCTGGGAAAGCTTGCGGCGGTCTTGGTCCGAGACCACCACCAGGATGGGCATGTTGCGGCCCTCCGGCAGCGAGCGCAATTGCGAGCAAAGCCGCAAGCCGTCGAAGCCTCGCATCCCGAGACTCACCACCACCAGATCGGGATCGCCGCCTTTCACCCGCACCAGCGCTTCCTCGAAGGTATCCACCGAGCAGACGTCGTGAACGGCGGCGAGGGACGACGTGAACCAGGCGACTGTTTCCTGCCGATCTTCAATAATGAGGATGCGCCCCGACGGGTTCATGTCGAGCAAATTCTCCGCCGGATCGATCAGGCCCATGCTGCGGCCGGTGGTCTCCCGCATCGCCAATTCGTCGGTCATCAGCTTGAGACGAACCAGCGACCGCACGCGCGCGAACAGGGCGGCGTCGTCCACCGGCTTGGTGAGAAAATCGTCGGCCCCCGCTTCCAACCCGGCGACCCGGTCGGAGGACTGGTCCAAGGCGGTTACCATCACCACCGGCACATGGGCAGTCCTGGAATCGGACTTGATGCGGCGGCAGACCTCGAACCCGTCCATGCCGGGCATCATCACGTCCAGGAGGACGATGTCCGGCACATTCTCCACCATTGCCGCCAGGCATTGCGGCCCGCTGAAGGCGGTAACGACATCGAAATATTCCGCCGTCAACTTCGCTTCCAGCAGCTTGACGTTGGACACGATGTCGTCAACGACCAGCACCCTCGCGGTCATGACATCATCCGATGAAGCGGCGGACGGTTTCCAGGAAGCCGGTAACGGAAATGGGCTTGGAGATATAAGCCTCGCAGCCTCCCTGGCGGATCACTTCCTCGTCGCCTTTCATGGCGAAGGCCGTGACCGCGACAACGGGGATGGCCTTGAGACTGTCGTCCTCCTTCAGCCATTTCGTGACCTCCAGGCCGGAAACCTCGGGCAGTTGGATATCCATTAGAATCAGATCGGGGCGGTGCTCGCGCGCGATGTCCAGCGCTTCCATGCCATCCCTGGTTTCAAGGGTGCCATAGCCATGGGCGTCCAAAAGATCGTGGAAGAGCTTCATGTTGAGCTCATTATCCTCCACGATCAGAACCGTCTTGGTTTTGGCATCCATGGTCTTTTGTGCCTTGGGGTGACAGGAATTTCCCTCTCCCGCAGTATGGGGCCGAAGTCTTAACGGCCTCTTGACAATTGAAGGAACGCTTGGGCCCTCAAGAAGCGGAAGTCATGGCCTTGGAAGCGCTCGCGTGGCTGGCCGGCCGGCCGCAAGACATCGCGCGTTTCTTAACCATATCCGGGCTCGCGGCAGAGGATCTGCGCAAGTCCGTGGGCGACCGGCAGTTGCAGGCCTCGGTTCTTGATTTTCTTCTGGGCGAGGAACCGCTGCTCTTGGAATACTGCCGAAACGTCCTACGCAGACCGCAAACGGTTCATCGGGCACGTCATCTTCTGGAGGAGCCGCAAGAATGAGGCTGGGCGTGGATTTGGGCGGGACGAAGACGGAAATCATCGCCCTCGACGATTCCGGCAAGCCGTTGTTGCGCCGCCGCGTTGCCACCGTGCGTTCCTATGAAGGGACGCTGGCGGTGATTCAATCCCTGGTTCGGGACGCGGAATCCCAACTGGGCATGGCGGGCAGCGTGGGGCTTGCCATCCCCGGAACCATCAGCCGCCTCTCCGGGGTAGCCAAGAACGCCAATTCGACCTGGCTCAACGGCCGGCCCTTTGGCCGCGACGTGGAAAAGGCGCTCGGCCGCCCCGTCCGACTGGCCAACGACGCCAATTGCTTCGCGCTCTCCGAGGCCTGCGACGGAGCGGGCGCCGGACGCGAAGTGGTTTTCGGGGTCATCCTGGGCACCGGCACGGGCGGCGGGGTGGTGGTGGGCGGCCGCGTGCTGGAAGG
>JBOHKF010000099.1:0-2015 GCA_050729015.1 Rhizomicrobium sp.
GGATAGCCGATTTGAGCGGCAAGCACGCTGGCCTCGACATCCGATACTTGCCCTTTCGAGCCGGGGACGACGGGAATACCAAGCTCCGTCACCGTCTGCTTGGCCGTGATCTTGTCGCCCATCAGGCGGATATGTTCGGGCGTCGGCCCGATGAAGGTGATGCCGTGTTCGCCCACGATCTCCGCGAATTTGGCGTTCTCCGACAGGAAGCCATAGCCGGGATGGATGGCTTCGGCGCCGGTGATCTCGCACGCTGCCAGGATTGCGGGAATGTTGAGATAGGATTGGGCTGCGGGGGGAGGGCCGATGCACACGCTTTCATCCGCCAGTCGGACATGCATCGCATCGGAATCGGCAGTGGAATGTACGGCCACGGCTGCGATTCCCATCTCTTTGCAGGCGCGGATGATGCGAAGCGCGATTTCGCCGCGATTGGCGATAAGAATTTTCTCGAACATTTCCTCAGCCCAGAATGAGAAGCGTCTGGCCGAATTCGACCGGCGTGCCGTTTTCCACGCAGATCTCCTTCACCACCCCGGCTCTGGGCGCGGGGATCGGGTTCATCGTTTTCATCGCCTCGACAATGAACAGTGTCTCGCCTTCCTTCACCTGTTGTCCCAGCTTCACGAAGGAGGGCTTTCCCGGCTCGGAGCCAAGATAGACGGTTCCGACCATGGGCGAGGTCACCGCGCCGGCCGCGGCGCCGGTGGGTAGCGCGGAAGGAGCGGTCGGTGCAATCGTTTGGGGGCCGGCCGGAACTGCTGCGACCGGGGCCGCGGTTGCCAGGCGTGCCACCTTGATGCGGGCGCCATTCTGCTCGATTTCGATCTCGGTCAAGCCGGTCTCGGTCAGGAGATCGGCAAGCGCGCGGATCGCTTGCGCATCTATGCCCGGGCGATTGCCCGAGAGTCGCGCCTTGATGTCGTCCTTGATGGTCATGACTGCAATTCCTTGGGGCCGGCCAGGATGGCCGCCACCGCGTCGATCGCCAGGAGATAGCCGTTCGCCCCTAGGCCCGTGATGCTGCCGGTGGCGCCTTTGGCAACGTAAGAGACGTGCCGGAACCCCTCCCGCCGTGCCGGATTGGAAAGATGCACTTCGATCACCGGCGGCTTCAGCATCTGAAGGGCATCCAGGATGGCGATCGAGGTATGGGTATAGCCCGCGGCATTGATAATGACGCCGGCGGCCAGGGCGCGGGCCTCCTGCAGGAATTCCACCAATTCGCCTTCCTTGTTGCTCTGGAGAAAGACGACGCCAAGGCCATGCTTCTTGGCGCGCTCTGCGCAAAAGCGTTCGATCTCGCTGAGACTGGTGCGGCCATAGATCTCCGGCTCTCTCGCCCCTAAGAGATTGAGATTCGGACCATTGATGATATAAATAGGTAACGATTTGGTTTTACTGGATTTCTTGGCCATGGCGGTTCCGTCAGCGAAGCGGGTCCGCGAGCCTTATAATCGCTGGAGCTTGGGAACGGAAACCCCAAAGAGGATGAAGCATGGCGGCGGGCCTGAAGGTGACTCTCAATGGCGAAGCCTTAAGCCTCGAACGGGGGTTGACCATCAAAAGCCTGCTCCAGGGCATGGGTCTCGATCCCGCCAAGATTGCGGTGGAACGCAATCTCAAGATCGTGCCCCGCTCCTCGTATGAAGAGGAAATCGTCGCCGAGGGCGACCGATTCGAGATTGTGCATTTCATCGGCGGCGGCAATCTGGAAACGCCGCAACCGGACAAACTTTTGGTCATTGCCGGAAAGGTTTACCGCTCGCGTCTGATAATAGGGACGGGCAAATACAAGAACTATGAAGAAAATGCCCGCGCGCTCGAAGCCAGCGGCGCCGAAATCGTCACGGTCGCGCTAAGGCGCGTCAACCTCAGCGATCCTTGCCAGCCCAAGTTGGCGGATTTCATAGACCCGAAAAAATACACCTACCTTCCCAATACCGCCGGGTGCTTCACGGCTGAGGAGGCGGTGAGGACATTGCGGCTGGCGCGTGAGGCGGGCGCCTGGAATC
>JBOHKF010000100.1:0-3291 GCA_050729015.1 Rhizomicrobium sp.
CATGGGAATCATGCAAGGCCGCGGACGAACCTTGTCCGAGGCCGAGATCGCCTTCAAGGCGTGCTCGACCTGGCCCTCGGGCGCCTCGTGGGTAATCATCACGATCGCAACCGGCCCGCCATGATCGCGGCCGCGCTGTATCATGCTTTCGATCGAGACGCCCGAGCAGGCCAAATGGCCGGCGATCTCGGCGAGCACGCCGGGAATATCCAGCACCTCGAAGCGCAGGTACCAGGGACAAGGCGTGGGATCGGCGGGGCCGGGGGCTGCCGAAGTGAGCGAATGAGCGGGCCGGCCGAACACGGGGGCGAACAACGTGCCGCGCGCGATTTCGATCAGGTCGGCGATTACCGCCTGGGCGGTGGGCGCCGCCCCCGCCCCATGTCCCGAAAAGAAGAATGGTCCGGCTTCGGCAGCATCCACCAGCACGCCGTTGGCGGCGCCATCCACATTGGCAAGCGGCGAACGGGCGCGCACCATGGCGGGGTGGACCATCTGCTCGACCCCCGGCCCGCTGCGCCGCGCCACGCCCAGAAGCTTGATGCGGAATCCGAATTCGGACGCAAAGTGAATGTCGGCCGGCGTGATCTGCTCTATGCCCTGCATCTTGATCCGGGAAACATCGGGCGCCACGCCGAAGCCCAGGCTTGAAAGCAACGCCAGCTTGTTGGCGGTGTCGCCCCCGCCCACGTCCAGTCCGGGATCGGCTTCGGCAAAACCCAGCGCCTGGGCGTCCTTG
The DNA here is from genome assembly GCA_050729015.1 of Rhizomicrobium sp. Taxonomy (GTDB): domain Bacteria; phylum Pseudomonadota; class Alphaproteobacteria; order Micropepsales; family Micropepsaceae; genus Rhizomicrobium. The sequence continues at coordinate 740 of JBOHKF010000100.1, forward strand.
AGGACCTTGGCGAAACCGAGGCCCGTGGCTTCCATTCGCGTGAGAATGTAATTGCAGGTCCCGTTCAGGATGCCCTTGATCGCTTTCACATCGTAAGCGATGAGGCTTTCCCTGAGGCTTTGAACGATCGGCACGCCGCCCGCCACGGCAGCTTCGAATTTGAGTTGGAGGCCACGTCCCTCCGCCCGCTCCGCCAGATTTCTGCCGTGCCGGGCCAAAAGCGCCTTGTTTGCGGTCACCACATGCTTGCCCCGATCGAGGGCCATTTCGACGAGGCTGCGTGCCACGCCATCCTCGCCGCCGATCAACTCGACCACGACATCGGCCCCGCTTCGTGCCAGCGCCAAGGGATCGGAGGTGAAATTGGTCAGCGCAAAGCCGCGCGGCTTTCCTGGGGTTCTGGCGCTCATCGCCACCAGCTCGAGAGGTCGCCCGGCGCGGGCCTCAAGCTCGCGCCCGCGCTGGGCGAGCGTCTTGACCACGCCCCCTCCCACGGTGCCAAGGCCGGCAATGGCGATCTTGAGCGCAGCCCCCATGTCCGCCTTAGAGCACCGAAGCAAGATCGGCGGGCGGGTGATTGCTGCCAAGCGAAAGGAACTTCTTCACATTGCGCGCGGCCTGGCGGATGCGGTGCTCATTTTCCACCAAGGCGATACGCACATATCCCTCGCCATATTCGCCAAAGCCGATGCCGGGCGAGACTGCGACCTTGGCATGTCGCAAAAGCTGTTTGGCGAATTCCATCGATCCCCCCTCGCGAAATCTCTCGGGCAAGGGCGCCCAGGCGAACATCGAGGCTTCCGGCGCAGGAATGCTCCAGCCCGCCTGCGCCATGCTTTTCACCAGCACGTCACGGCGCGACTTGTAGATGCCGCGGATCTCCTCGACCACGCTCTGCGGGCCGTTGAGCGCCGCCGCCGCCGCGACCTGGATGGGCGTGTAGGCGCCATAATCGAGATAGGATTTGATCCGGGCGAGTGCGGCGATCAGCTTTTCATTGCCGGCGGCAAACCCCATGCGCCAGCCTGGCATGGCATAGGTCTTGGAAAGCGACTGGAATTCGATGGCGATGTCCTTTGCACCTTTGACTTGGAGGATGGACGGCGGCGGCGTTTCTTCAAAATAGATGTCGGCGTAGGCAAGGTCGGACAGCACCCAGATCTCGTGCTTTTTGGCGAAGCGGACAACCTCCTCATAGAAATCGAGCCCCACCACCTGCGCGGTGGGGTTGGAGGGATAGTTCACCACCAACGCCACCGGCGAGGGCACCGAATGACGCGTCGCCCGCCCCATTGCCGACAAATAGGCTTCCGCAGTGGTGGCCGGCACATGACGGATCGCAGCGCCCGCCAGGATAAAGCCGAAGGCATGGATCGGATAGGCGGGATTGGGCACCAGAACCACATCGCCCGGCGCGGTGATGGCTTGGGCGAGGTTGGCGAAGCCTTCCTTGGAACCCAAGGCGGCAATCACTTCGCGCTCCGGGTCCAATGTCACGCCGAAGCGCCGCCGATAATAGGCGGCGTGGGCCTTGCGCAGACCCTTGATGCCGCGCGAGGCAGAATAGCGGTTGGAGCGAGGATCGCGCGCGGTCTCGCACAGTTTGTCCACGATATGGGCAGGCGTGGGCATGTCGGGATTGCCCATCCCGAAGTCGATGATGTCTTCGCCCCGGGCGCGCGCCTCGGCCTTGAGGCGATTCACTTCCTCGAAGATATAGGGCGGCAGGCGCTTGATGCGGTAGAAGTCTGTGTTCATGAGAAATCCGGGGCGCTATTCGAGACTCGAAGTTGGATTTGACTGCGCAACGATTTTGTCGCTTGATAGCTGGCGCTATCCTTGAACGAATATCTCGGCGCGGCGATTGCCGTCTTCGCCTTCGGGCATCGATTCGTAATAGATGGGCTGGCTGTCGCCGACTGCGTCAATCAGCACCTTCGACGCGGGAACGCCGTCTTTTATCAGTTCCTGAGCGACGGCGTTGGCGCGCGCCTGCGATTTGTCGAAGATCGTTTCGAGATGCTTTTCGATGGGCATGTTCGCGGTGCGGCTGGAAGAATGACCGACCACGCGCACCGTGCCCTGCCCGCCCCCACTCTTGAAAGCCTGGACGGCGGCCTTTACCTGACTTTTGGCGGTGACGCCCAAGCTGGTCCCGTCACCCGGAAAATAAACGATCGCCGTGGGGGCAACGCCGCCGTTCATGGCGGCAATCGCGGCGCTGGCGCTCGCGTTCACACCCAGACTGGCAACCGCCGATCCGCCATCCGGCATGGTGGCACCTTTGGAATCGGGGACCGCAGGCACCGCCGCCGTCGCCCCGGATTCGCCGGCGATGGAGGCGGTCTGGCGATAGCGCGCAACGATGGGCGCCGCCACGAAATCGCTGACGGAGGGTGCCAGCGGAGGGGCATCCGAAGGATGAAAGCCCAGGGCGGAATCCGAGGGTGTGGCGTCGGCCACCATGGTCCCGCGCATGGGCACATTGGCTGGGACCGCCGGCTCGCGCCCGGGGCCGGGTTGCGCGGACGCAGCCGATGGCCCTATCGGCG
>JBOHKF010000101.1:0-5631 GCA_050729015.1 Rhizomicrobium sp.
GCGCGGGAACGATGGAGTTGCTTCTCACGCTGCCGGTGCCGCTGTGGAAGACGGTGCTGGGAAAATTCCTCGCCGCTTGGGCGTTCACCGGCGTAGCTCTTGCCCTCACCTTCCCCATCTGGATCACCGTCAATTACCTGGGTTATCCGGACAATGGCGTGATCCTCGCTTCCTACGTCGGAAGCTTCCTGATGGCTGGCGCCTATCTTGCAATCGGCGCCTGCGTTTCCTCCGCCACCGCCAACCAAGTGATCGCCTTTATCGTGAGCGTGGTGGTTTGCTTTCTTTTTACCGTCGCGGGCGCGCCTTTGGTGCTGGATGCCTTCCGTGCCTGGGCGCCGCTTCCTCTGGTCGAGGCGATTTCCTCCTTCAGCTTCATCACCCATTTCGCCGCCATCACCCAGGGCGTGATCGACCTGCGCGACGTGGTCTTCTTCTTGTCGCTGATGGGCCTCTTCCTCTTCGCCAACATGCTGATCGTAGACTTACGGAAGAGCGGCTGAATGATCTCGCGGCGCAGTTACGTTTTTTCAGCCCTGGCGCTCAGCGCGATCCTGTTCGTCGGACTCAATATTTCCGTCGACACCGGGGTCACCAATGCCCGCCTCGACCTTACCCAAACCGGCCAGTTCACGCTCAGTCGGGGTACGCGCAACATCCTGGCCAAGCTCAGGGAGCCGATCACCCTCAAATTCTATTATTCGCGAGGTGTCGGGACCCGCTATGCGGCAACCGCCGCCTATGCCAAGCGGGTGCGCGATTTGCTGCAGGAATATGCGACGCTCGCCCATGGCAAGCTGATCCTGCAAGAGATCGATCCCGAGCCCTTCACGCCTGAAGAGGATGAAGCGAGCGCTTCCGGCCTCACCCCCGCCCCCACCGACCGCGGCGATGTGCTGTATTTCGGGCTCTCCGGCTCCAACAGCATAGACGGCCGGCAGACGATCGCCTATTTCGCCTCCGAGCGCGAAGCGTATCTGGAATATGACCTCACCTCGTTGATCTATCATCTGGCGACGCCAAAAAAGCCGGCCATAGGGTTGATCACGTCGCTGCCCATGACCGGCACGCCGCAGAACCCCGAGCCGCTCGCGGCTTATGCGGCGCTCACCCAGGAATATGCGGTCACCACCCTTCCCGGCGATTTTGCCGCCATCCCCTCCAACATCGACCTTCTGATCCTGGCCCATCCGCCGGAAATGTCGCCCGCCCAACTGCTGGCGGTGGACAATTTCGTGCTTTCCGGCAAACGGGCCCTGATCTTCGTGGACCCGCTTTCCGAGCTTGCCCAGCGGAGCAATCCCGAAAGCGCCCAGCCGGCGTCCGATCTGGGGCCGCTCTTCAAAAGCTGGGGCGTGGACTATCCCTCCAACATGGTGCTCTTGGACCGCGCGCTGGCGCTCGAAGTGGCGGCCGGCAACGATCCTCGCGAGCCCGCGGTCCCCTATCCTTTATGGCTGCATCTGACCGGCGCCGATTTCGATCCTCACGATCCCATCACCGCGTCCCTGCAGACCGTCAATATGGCCTCGGCCGGCGAGATTGCACCGATGCGCGGCGCCACCACAATCTTCCACACGCTGATCGGCTCTTCGGACCAGGCCGAAATGATGAAGCGCGCGGAAGTGATGAGCCTGCAGGACCCCACCCATCTGATCGCCGCGGTGCGCCCGACCGGCGTGCGCTATGCCCTGGCCGCACGCATCACCGGGCCCGCCAAGACCGCCTTTCCCAAGGCGCCGGGCGCGGTCCGGAAAGGCGATTTGCAACTGGTGGTTGTGACCGACAGCGACGTCTGGGATAACCGCTTCTGGGTGCACGTGTCCGATCAACTGGGCCAGCCCGTCGCCCAACCCTTCGCCGACAATGGCGCGCTTATTCTCAATGCGGTGGAAAATCTCACCGGCTCGGACGATCTGATCTCGCTCAGGACCCGCGCCTCCAGCGATCGGCCTTTCACCGTGGTTCAGGCCCTCCAGCAAAAGGCGCAACTGAAATACCGCGAGACGGAAGACCAGCTTCAGACCAGCCTAACCCGCGCCGAGCAGACATTGGGACAGCTCGAACAGGGCGGAAATGGCAAAGGCGTGGTCTTGAATGAGAAGGAAAAGGATCAGGTCGAAAGCCTGCGCCGCGGCATGGCCTTGACCCGTTCGGAGCTGCGAGAGGTTCAACATAATCTTCGCGCCGAAGTGGATCGGTTGGGAGCCCGGCTCGCCTTCCTCAACATTTTCGGCGTGCCCATCCTGGTGGCAGCCTTTGCCCTGGTTTTGGGTTGGATCAAACGCCAGCGCGCGCGCCGGAGGGCCACATGACGGACTTCCGCCGACGCAATCTCGTCATCCTGGGAGCACTTGCCTGCTTAAGCGTGATTTTCGCCGTCACCGCAGTCGTCATGCAGGCGCGCGAAACGGCGTCGCATTTCACGCCCGGTGAATTCCTGCCGGGTTTTTCGGTCCGCGTGAAAGAGGCTGCCCGCATCCATATTGTTTCCCATGACGGCAGTTTCGACGTGCTCTATGCGCCCGGCAAAGGCTGGGTGCTCCCCGCCAAGGGCGATTATCCTGCGGATTTCGAGCAGGTTCGCCATACCCTGATCGGGCTTGCAGCCCTGGAAACGGTCGCCCCCAAGACCGCGCGGCGCGACTGGCTTTCCTATATCGGCCTCGCAGCGCCGCCCAAGGGCAGTGGCATCGCGATTACCGTGACCGACGCTTCCGGAAAAGTTTTGGCGGCGCTGATCACCGGCAACAGCGCCGACCTTGACAACCCGGAAGGCGGCAGCGGCCTCTTCGTGCGCCATGCAGGCGACAACCATACCTATCTGGCCCGTGCCATCTTTACCCCCCATGGCGATCTTTCCGATTGGATGGAGCGGGGGGTATTGAATGTCGAGCCCACGCGCGTCAATAGCGTTACCATCACGCCCGTGACCGGCCCAAGCTTCACCGTCAGCCGCGAGCACAATTCCGACCTGAACTACAAGCTGGAAGGCACGCCAGCGCCGAAAGGCTACACCCCAAGTGTCACCGACATCGATACCATTCCCGATCTGGTCGACGACTTCACGTTCATGGATGTAAAACCGGTTTCCCAGGTCGATTTTTCGAAGGCCGCGCATCTTGCCGCTCATACCTTCGACAGCCAGAACATTCACATGGATGCGGCGATCGTGAACGGGGCGGTGTGGGTGAGGGTGTCGGCAGAGCCCGATCCCGGCACGCCCACCATGCAAAAGCAGGAAGCCGCCATGATTGATGCGCGCAGCGCCGGCTGGGCGTATAAGTTGCCCGCCGACCGGGGACGATTCTTCACCATGCAGCGGGACAAGCTTTTCACCAAGGCGACGGTGTCTCAGCCGAATCCGCCCCAAGGCGCTTTTCCAGGCGTCAACTGATGGAGCCCGAGACAGAGCCGCTGCGCGGTCTCTGGTACATGCCCGCCCTGGCATCGAGCCTCAGTCCGGGACGGATGCGCCGCGACATGCTGCTGGGTGATCCCGTGCTTCTGGGCCGGATGAAGGACGGCACCGCCTTCGCCTTGCGCGACATATGTCCTCACCGGGGCGTACCGCTTTCCGCCGGCCGGATTTTAACCGAGAACACCGTCGAGTGCCCCTATCATGGCTGGCGCTTCAAGGCCGATGGCGTCTGCGCCGTTATTCCGTCACTGGCGGAAGGTCAGGATTTCGATCCCGGCAAGATCAGAGTTCGCCACTATCCTTTGCGCGAACAGGATGGCCTGATCTGGATTTACATGGCGGCCAAGGACGAGGCGCCAAGACGCGAACCGCCGCGCGTGCCGTGCCCGGCGCGCGAAAACCCGATTCCCCGCTGGCGCGAAGAGCAACTTTTTCCCTGTGGCGTAGATCATGCGGCGATCGGTCTGATGGACCCCGCGCATGGACCCTATGTGCATGACCATTGGTGGTGGAATCGGCCGTCGCGGCTGAAGGAGAAACAGTACACGCCGCTGCCAATGGGCTTTGCGATGACGGCTCACCGCCCCTCCAAGCGGGCCTACAGGCTTTTGGGCGATGTCACCACCGAGATCGCTTTCGAGCTGCCTTCCACCCGCTTTGAAATCATCAAGGGACGGCTTCTCGGCCGTTCCTTCACCATCGTCGGCCTCACCGTCTGCACGCCGCGCGACCGAAATTCAACCTCCGTCATTCAAGTCTTCTATTGGCCGGGATGGCTGTTTTTCATCAGGCCCTTCTTCATGGCCCTGGGTCCCACCTTCATCGCCGACGACCGGAAAATCGTGGCGCTTCAGCGCGAGGGACTCAAATTCCATCCCAAGCTGATGCTGATCCAGGACTCCGACCAGCCCGCCATCTGGTATTACCGTCTCAGGAAAGCCTGGACAGACTCGCTGGAATCGGGCCAACCCTTCGCCAATCCCGTTCAGGGACGAACGCTGCGCTGGCGTTCGTAGGGGCTGGCTTTCGGTTGGCCGTGCCGCCCTGAAAAATCTATTGCGGCCCCTGCCTCAACCGTCTAGACGATCCCCTTAACCTGCTATTCGGCCTGACCGACGCGCTTGCCGGCGCGGGCCATCCTTCACGCGCGAGGCGCAGTGCCCAAACGCACCGACATTCACACGGTTCTCATCATCGGCGCCGGACCCATTGTCATCGGCCAAGCCTGCGAGTTCGATTATTCCGGTGCGCAGGCCTGCAAGGCGCTCTCCGAGGAAGGCTATCGGGTGGTGCTCGTGAACTCGAACCCCGCCACCATCATGACCGATCCCGGCATGGCGGACGCCACCTATATCGAGCCGATTACGCCGGAGTTCGTGGAGAAGATCATCGCCCGCGAGCGGCCCAATGTGCCCCCCGACAAAGTGTTCGCGCTCCTTCCCACCATGGGTGGACAGACCGCCCTCAACACCGCCCTTTCCTTGCGCAAAATGGGAGCGCTTCAGCGCCACGGCGTGGAACTGATCGGCGCAACTGCCGATGCCATCGACAAGGCCGAGGACCGCGAACGTTTCCGAAACGCGATGATGGCGATCGGGCTCGACGTTCCCAAAGGTCTCACCTTGAAGGGCCAGCTCAGGGCGAAGAAGGACAGCACCGGCAACCCGCTATATGACGGTCACGGCAATCCGACGATGGAATTGTCTCCGGAAAGCTTCACCAAGGCGCTGGCGGCGCTCGACCAGGTCGGCTTGCCCACCGTGATCCGCCCCTCCTTCACCATGGGCGGGACGGGGGGCGGCATCGCCTATAACCGCGAGGAATTCTTCGCCATCGTCGAAGCCGGACTCGATGCTTCGCCCACCCGTGAAGTGCTGATCGAAGAATCCGTCCTCGGCTGGAAGGAATTCGAGATGGAGGTGGTGCGCGACAAGGCCGACAATGCCATCATCGTCTGCTCGATCGAGAATCTGGATGCGATGGGCGTGCACACGGGCGATTCGATCACCCTCGCGCCCGCCCTCACCCTCACCGACAAGGAATTTCAGCGCATGCGCTCGGCCGCGATCCAAGTCTTGCGCGAGATCGGCGTCGAGACCGGCGGCTCGAATGTGCAGTTCGCCGTCAATCCCAAGGACGGGCGGATGGTGGTGATCGAGATGAATCCCCGCGTCTCGCGCTCCTCCGCGCTCGCCTCGAAGGCGACCGGC
>JBOHKF010000102.1:0-8050 GCA_050729015.1 Rhizomicrobium sp.
GCTTGAGTCTTGGGGCCGCTCGCTGGCGACCGATATTCGCTCCAAAACCCAAGCAAATCGGGGTTTTCCCGCATCTTCGGATTCGACACGGACCGGGTGCGGAAACGGGCATCTGAGAGCGAAGGGATGGCTTCCCGGGAAGCAGGATTTGAGCGATGAAGATCAATGTCGAACGGGGGGCGCTCCTCAAGGCTCTTTTCCACGTCCAAAGCGTGGTCGAGCGGCGCAACACCATACCCATTCTTTCCAATGTGATGCTGGAAGCCGCCAAAGGCAGCCTCAAGCTCACCGCCACCGATCTCGATATCGAGATCGTGGAATCCATTCCGGCCGACATTTTGCGCAACGGCTTCGCGACCGCGCCGGCGCACATGCTCTACGACATCGTGCGCAAACTGCCGGAAGGAGCCCAGGTGCAGGCTGAGCTTCTGACCAGCGAGGGGGGGCGGCTTGCCGTCGCGGCCGGCCAGTCGCGCTTCGAACTGGCCTGCCTGCCGCGGGAAGACTTTCCGCAAATGACCGCGGGCACGCTGCCGCACCGCTTCCGCCTGGCGGCCGAGGATTTGAAGCGGGTGATCGCCAAGACGCGCTTTGCCATCTCGACCGAAGAAACCCGCTATTACCTCAACGGCATCTATCTTCACGCCGCCAAGGACGCCACGCCCCAGATGATGCGGGCCGTGGCCACCGACGGGCACCGGCTGGCGCGCCACGAGTTGGAACTACCCGAAGGCGCGGCCCAGATTCCCGGGGTGATTGTTCCTCGCAAGACCGTGGGCGAATTGAGCAAGCTTCTGGACGATGCCGACGGCGCCATCGAAATTTCGCTCTCCGATACCAAGGTACGGTTCGCCTTCAATGGCGTGGAGCTCACCTCCAAGCTGATAGACGGCAACTTTCCGCCTTATGAGCGCGTCATTCCCACCGGCAACGACAAGGTACTGGCATTGGACGCCAAGGAGTTTTCACAGAGCGTGGACCGCGTCTCCACCATTGCCGCCGACAAGAGCCGGGCGGTGAAGCTCAATATCGGCAAAGACAAAGTGACATTGTCGGTGGTCAACCCGGAATCCGGAACCGCGACCGAAGAGGTGGGCGCTACCTACAGCGCACCGACCTTGGAGATCGGTTTCAATGCCCGCTATCTCCTGGACATTACCGGCCAGATCGAAGGCAAGGAGGCCCGCTTCCTGCTTTCGGACGCGGGTTCACCCGCCATCATCGAAGATGCAGAGGATGCGCGCACGCTCTACGTCCTCATGCCGCTCAGAGTTTAGATTTGACCACCGCGACCGACACCCGCCTTCCCGGCGGCCTGTTCGCCATTCCGGCAAAGCTGGCGGTGATGCGGGTTCAGCTCACCAATTTTCGTTCTTATCGCACCGCCGAACTTCGGACAGCGGGCACCGCCTTGGTGTTGGCCGGCCCCAACGGCGCGGGCAAGACCAATGTCCTGGACGCCATCTCGCTGCTGGCGCCCGGCCGCGGCCTCAGAGGGGCAAGGCTGGCCGAGCACGCGCGCCAGGGTCCGGGGCTCCTCTCCGAAACCCGTTGGGCGGTCGCTGCCACCGTCAGGCGTGGCGAGACGGACTATGAGATCGGTACCGGCCTCGTCCGGCAATCGACCAGCCGCGAAGTGCGGCTCAACGGTGCCGCCGCCCGGACTTCCGCCGATCTCGGCGACGTCGTGCAGATGGTTTGGCTAACCCCGGCCATGGATCGGCTGTTCATCGAAGGCGCGGCAGGGCGCAGGCGATTCCTGGACCGTCTGGTTCTCGGCTTCGAAGCCAACCACGGGCGCGCGGCCGGCCGCTATGAGACCGCGAGGCGCGAGCGCACCCGGCTGCTCAAATTCGGACCTCGCGATCCCGCCTGGCTCGACGGCCTGGAAAACGAAATGGCGGAATGGGGCTGGATGGTGGCGCAAGCGCGGCGGACGGAAATTGACCGCCTCAACCGGTCGTTGATGGCGCGCGCCGGGAAGAATATCTTCCCCTCAGCCTGCCTGTCGCTTGCCGGCGAAGATTATCGCAGCGCGCAAGAATTACGGGAGAAGCTGGCGCAGAGCCGCATCCCTGATGCCGAAGCCGGGCGCACGCTTCACGGACCCCACCTCACCGACCTTGAAGCGCGCCATGTCCAGAAGCGCAGCCCGGCGCGCGATTGTTCCACCGGCGAACAGAAAGCGCTTCTGATCTCCATCATCCTCGCCTTTGCCCGTGCATTGGCCGACGCGCGCGACGGGTTTGCGCCGGTTCTTCTGCTGGATGAAATCGCCGCCCATCTCGACCGGGTTCGGCGAGAGGCGTTGTTCGAAGAGATCGCAGATTTGAAGGCGCAGGCCTGGCTGACGGGAACCGACCTCTCCTTGTTTGAGCGGGCCAGGGCGCAATTCTTCGAAGTCGCCGACGGTCAATTTCGTGAGCCGGGCGCATGATTCCGGCGCCCAATTTCCTAAGCGCCACCCTGGTGCAGATCGCCGCCATTACCATGGCCTACGCGGCGGCGCGGCTCGGGAATTTGGTGGCGAGCGGGCGCGCCCGGCGCCGCATCGACAAGGGCGCGGGCCTGGTGATGGTAGGTGCCGCAATCGCGATCATGGTGAAGTAGATGCCTGAAGCCGCCAGTCAGATTTCCAGCGAGACGAGCGAATATGGCGCCAGCGCCATCAAGGTGCTGAAGGGTTTGGATGCCGTGCGCAAGCGGCCCGGCATGTATATCGGCGACACCGATGACGGTTCAGGCCTGCACCACATGGTCTACGAGGTGGTGGACAATGCCGTGGACGAAGCCTTGGCCGGCTATGCCGACCGCATCGAAGTCTGGCTCAATCCCGACGGCTCCTGCAGCGTGCGCGACAATGGCCGCGGCATCCCCACCGGCATCCACAAGGAGGAAGGCGTTTCCGCCGCCGAAGTGATCATGACCCAGCTCCATGCCGGGGGGAAATTCGAGCAGAATGCCTACAAGGTCTCGGGCGGGCTCCATGGGGTAGGCGTATCGGTGGTCAACGCGCTGTCCGAAATTCTGGACTTGCGCATCTGGCGCGACGGCAAGGAACACCGAATGCAGTTCCGCAACGGCAAGCCGGTGGCGCCCCTCAAAATCGTGGCCGAGGCGCCAGGCGGGCGCGGCACCGAAGTCACCTTCCTGCCTTCGCCCGTCACCTTTACTCGGACCGAATTCGATTACGCCACGCTCGAACATCGGTTGCGCGAACTGGCCTTCCTCAATTCCGGGCTCACCATCGTCTTGTCCGACAAGCGCGGAGTCGAGCCCAAGGAAACGGTGCTGCACTATGACGGCGGACTCAAGGCGTTCGTGCAATATCTCGACCGCGCCAAGAATCCGCTCATTCCCCAGCCGGTGATGGTCCTCGGTTCTCGCGACGGGATGACGGTCGAGATCGCCCTGACCTGGAACGATTCCTATCATGAATCCACCCTGGCCTTCACCAACAACATCCCCCAGCGCGACGGTGGTACCCATGTCGCCGGCTTCCGGGCGGGCTTGACCCGGGTGGTCACCAAATATGCCGACGAAATGGCGGGCGGCAAGAAGGACAAGGTGGCGCTCACCGGCGACGATTGCCGCGAAGGCCTCACTTGCGTGCTTTCCGTCAAGGCACCCGATCCCAAATTCTCGTCCCAGACCAAGGACAAGCTGGTGTCGAGCGAAGTGCGCCCGGTGGTGGAGGGGACGTTGATCGACCAACTCGGGGCCTGGTTCGAACAGCATCCCCCGGAGGCCAGAGCCATAGTCGGCAAGGTGATCGAGGCGGCGACGGCGCGCGAGGCCGCCCGCAAGGCCCGCGAACTCACCCGCCGCAATGGCGCGCTGGACGGCGCCTCGCTTCCCGGCAAGCTTGCGGACTGCCAGGAGCGCGATCCATCCAAGTGCGAGATCTTCATCGTCGAGGGTGACTCGGCCGGCGGCAGCGCCAAGCAGGCCCGCAATCGCGCCAACCAGGCGGTCCTGCCTTTGCGGGGCAAGATTCTCAATATCGAGCGTGCCCGCTTCGACAAGATGCTGTCCTCCGAAAGCATCGTCTCCCTCATCACGGCGCTCGGTACCGGCATCGGGCGGGAGGAATTCAATCCCGACAAGCTGCGCTATCACAAGATCGTCATCATGACCGATGCCGACGTGGACGGCGCTCATATCCGCACTCTCCTGCTCACCTTCTTCTACCGGCAGATGCCGGAATTGATCGACCGCGGCCACGTCTTCATCGCCCAGCCGCCGCTCTACAAGGCGTCGCGCGGCAAGTCCGAACGGTATCTGAAGGACGAAGCGGAGCTGGCGAGCCACCTGATCGACGAAGGCGCGGCCGGCGCGTCGTTCCGCCTCCACACCGGCGAGACGGTGGCGGGCGCGGATTTCGCGATGCTGGTGGGAAGCGCGCGCGGCGCCGCGGCGGCGCTCGCCGGCTTCCCCCGCCATTATCCGCGTTTCGTGCTGGAACAGGCGGCGATTGCCGGCGCCCTCAATCCCGACATTCTTGCCGATGGGGGACGGGCGGCCCAGGCGGCCCGCTATATCGCCAGCCGCCTCGATACGCTTTCGGAAGAATTCGAACGCGGCTGGCGCGGCGAGCCGACGCCGGACGGCGGCCTCAAATTCTGGCGCGAGGTGCGCGGCGTGCGCGAGGCGGTCGCCATCGACGGCGCCCTGATCGCTTCCGCCGACGCGCGCAAGCTGGACAAGATGGCGGGCGAACTGCAGCAGACCTATTTGCGGTCCGGCACCTTGACGCGAAAGGACGAGACCCGCGAAATCCGCTCGCCCTCGGAGCTTTTGAATGCGGTGTTCGAATGGGGTCGCAAGGGTCTCACACTTCAGCGCTACAAGGGCCTGGGCGAGATGAATCCCGAACAATTGTGGGAAACCACGCTCGATGAAAATGCCCGCTCGCTCCTTTTGGTCAAAGTGCAGCATGCCGACGAGGCGGGCGAATTGTTCGCCAAACTGATGGGCGACCTGGTCGAGCCGCGGCGCGAATTCATTCAGGACAATGCGCTGGCCGCCTCGGTCGACATCTGAGCTTGGCCGCAAATCGGCGCCGAACCTCGCGGTCCGCGTTTTCCGGGAGGCGTTCTATCGCGCTTCCACCAGCCAGCAGGCGATGCCCGGACGGACGGCGCCGCCGCCGCGTTCCTGTTGAAGGCGAATGAAGGCGTCCCTGACCGCTGCCGCGGCCTTTGTGCGCTGGTCTTCGCCGGCATTCCTCAAGGCGCGCGCGGTCGGGCCGATCAAATGCGTGACCCGAAAGCTTGCCTCTTCGGGGGTAGCGCCGACCTCCATCTCGCCGTCGAATTTCGCGATTCTGACGGCCGTAAAGCCGGCCCCGCCGAGGACGGCGCGCAGGTAATCGACGTCGGCGAAAGCGAAGGGCCCCGGCGCCCGCGGATCGGAGGAAGGTTGCGGCGGAAGATGCGGCTTGGCGGCCCGGAAAGGCAGCATCGCCCATTCATTCTCTTCCACGTCCCGCCAGCAGATGAAAGCAAGACGGCCGGACGGCGCCAGCGCCTTCCTGATGTTGGCGAAGCCCGCCACCGGATCGGCGAAGAACATCACCCCGAAGCGGGAGGCGATGAGGTCGTGATCCGGCGCGAACGGAAAGACGGCGGCGTCGCCCTCGATGAAGCGAACCGACCCACTGCGCGGGCGCGCACCGGCGAGCATCGGCCGGGAAATGTCGAGCCCGGTGACGCGGCCCTCCCGCCCGACGCGTTCCGCCAGCAGCAGAGTCACGGTGCCCGAACCGCAGCCGATATCGAGCACCCGCTCTCCAATCTGCGGAGCAGCCCATGCCAACAGTGCCCCACCGGCCTCGGCAAGGCCGCGATCCATGGCTTCGCGATGGCTGGCCCAAATCTCGCCCACCGGGCCATTCCAATAGGCAAGCTGATCCCGATTCACGTTCGGGACCGCTTGCGCATGGCCAGGGTGCGCAACCTCAGCGCCTGAAGCGCGATGAACCCTTGCGCATCCTTCTGGTCGAAAGCGCCCTGGTCGTCCTCGAAGGTGACCAGGTTTTTGTTGTAGAGCGAAAAGGCCGAGCGCCGCCCCACCACCGCGACATTGCCCTTGTAAAGCTTGAGCCGCACCGTCCCGGTCACGAATTCCTGGCTCGTGTCGATCAAAGCTTGCAGCATCTCGCGCTCCGGCGAAAACCAGAAGCCATTGTAGATCAAGCCGGCATAGCGCGGCATCATCTCGTCCTTGAGATGGAGAGCGCCACGGTCCAGGGTGAGGCTTTCCATCCCCCGATGGGCGGCGTGCAGGATCGTGCCGCCCGGCGTCTCGTAGATGCCGCGCGATTTCATGCCGACAAAGCGGTTTTCGACCAGATCGAGCCGGCCGATGCCGCTGGCGCCGCCCAGCGCGTTGAGTCCGGTCAAGAGCGCCGCCGGCGAAAGCGTCCGACCGTCAATGCTCACCGGATCGCCCTTCTCGAAACCGATCTCGACGTAAGCGGCCTGGTCCGGCGCCTCCTCCGGGGCGAGGGTTCGCCGATAGACGATACTGTCGGCTTCCTTGGCAGGATCCTCCAGCACCTTGCCCTCCGAGGAGGAATGAAGAAGATTGGCGTCGACCGAGAAAGGCGCCTCGCCCCGCTTGTCCCTGGCGATGGGGATCTGGTGTCGTTCGGCGAATTCAAGGAGCTTCGCGCGGCTTCCCAAATCCCATTCGCGCCAGGGGGCGATCACCTTGATGTCGGGCTTGAGCGCGTAATAGCCAAGCTCGAAACGGACCTGGTCGTTGCCCTTACCGGTGGCGCCATGGGCTACCCAGTCGGCGCCCATTTTTTCGGCAATCTCGATCTGTTTTTTGGCGATCAGGGGCCGGGCAATGGCGGTGCCGAGAAGATAGAGTCCTTCATAAAGCGCATTGGCGCGAAACATGGGAAAGACATAATCGCGGACGAATTCCTCGCGCAGGTCCTCGACGAAGATGTTCTCCGGCTTGATCCCCAGAAGCAGGGCCTTCTTGCGCGCCGGTTCGATCTCCTCTCCCTGCCCCAAATCGGCGGTGAAGGTGACCACCTCGGCGCGGTATTCGCTCTGCAGCCACTTGAGGATCACCGAGGTATCCAGTCCGCCCGAATAGGCCAGCACCACCTTCCCGATGTCGCGTTTGACCATGAATTGCCCTTCAAAAAGCGGGGGGACTATAGGGGCTGAGTCTCAAAAATCCAGCGCCCGACCGAATTGCGAAAAGCACGCCCCGATCACCGGCGACGTCGCTGCCGCGCGACGGCTGCACCCCCCGCGCAACTTCGTGGCTCAACCGGGCGTCCGCAGGAGCCGCGCCGATTGCAGTTCGGCCAATCCTTCGCCGACCTTCCGGGTGGAGGCACGTTCTTTGACGCTTGCGGACCTGAGTTGTCCGCAGGCTGCCATGATATCGCGGCCGCGCGGGGTGCGCACCGGCGAGGCAAAGCCTGCCTGGTTGAGGATTTCGGCGAATTTCTCAATTTGCGTCCACTCGGAGCACGCATAGGGCGCGCCGGGCCAGGGGTTGAAGGGGATCAGATTGATCTTGGCCGGGATGCCGGCCACCAGCCGCACCAGTTCGCGCGCTTCCGCCAAACTGTCATTCACGCCTTTCAGCATGACATATTCGAAAGTGACGCGCCGCGAATTGGAGGCGCCGGGATAGGCCCTGACCGCGTTCATCAATTCCTCGATCGGGTATTTCCGGTTTAGCGGTACGATTACGTCGCGCAACTCATTTCGCACGGCGTGGAGCGAGATCGCCAAGCCGACGCCGATCTCTGCGCCCGCGCGGCGGATCATCGGCACCACCCCCGCGGTCGAAAGCGTGACCCGCCGCCGGGATAGAGCCAAGCCGTCGCCATCGGTGACGATGGCGAGCGCCGTCTTCACATTGTCGAAATTGTAGAGCGGTTCGCCCATGCCCATCATCACCACATTGGTGAGGCGGCGGTTCTCCCCGGTCGAAGGCCAGTCACCCAAGGCATCGCGCGCCACCATCACTTGGCCCACGATCTCGGCCGGCGCCAGGTTGCGCACCAGTTTCTGGG
>JBOHKF010000103.1:0-15459 GCA_050729015.1 Rhizomicrobium sp.
GGCCCGGTCTTTGGGCCTTCGCCGGACGCTCCTTCTTCTTCTCGGCTCCGCCATCCTTTTGGTTGCAGCCGCGGTGGGCGGGTGGTGGTTCCTGGCCGGGCGCTATTCCATCTCGACCGACGACGCCTATGTTGCGGCGGCGACTGCCGAGATTACCCCGCGCATAGATGGCACCCTGGTCAGCGTTCCCGTCCACGATACCGATCAAGTGCATCGGGGCGAGGTCCTCGCCACCATCGATCCGGCCGACGCCGAGCTTGCCGTCCGCGAGGCCCAAGCCAATTTGGCCCTGGCCCGGCAGCGAGTGACGCAATATTCCGACAATGTCGCGAGCGCCGAAGCCCAGGTGACGGCGCGCCAAGCGGACCTGGCGCGCGCCAAGGTGGATTATGACCGTCGGGCCGCGCTTTCTGCCACCGGCGCGGTGTCAGGCGACGAACTCACCACCGCGCGCAACGCGCTGGAGACGGCCGCAGCCTTGCTCAACCAGGCCAGGCAGCAGCTTGCCGCAGCCAGGACCCTGGTGCCGCAAGGCCGCCCCGATGACAACCCGGAAATCCAGGCTGCCGCGGTGGCGCTGGCCCGGGCACAGCTTACTCTGGAGCGCACCGTGATCCGCGCGCCGATCGACGGCATCGTGGCCCAGAACACCGCCCAGGTAGGCCAGCGTGTCCAGGCCGGCGCGTCGTTGATGACGGTTGCCCCCGTCGCCCAGGCCTATGTCAACGCCAACTTCAAGGAGAGCCAACTGGCCGACATCCACCCCGGCCAATCCGTCACCCTTACCTCCGATCTCTACGGCTCGGCGGTGATCTTCCATGGCCGGGTGGTGGGTCTCGGAGGCGGCACCGGTTCGGCCTTCTCCATGATCCCGGCGCAGAACGCCACCGGGAATTGGATCAAGGTGGTGCAGCGGTTGCCGGTGCGGATCGCACTCGACCCCAACGAGCTTGCCCGGCACCCCTTGCGCGTCGGCCTTTCCATGGATGCCGCGGTTCAGATCGAGCGCTAAGTCCCCTCTCATGACGGAACCCGCCCAAGACAGCGTTCCCGTTCTTCATGGCGCCAAGCTGGTGGTTGGCATCGTGGTGCTGGCGTTGGCCAACTTCATGGCCGTGTTGGACATGACGATTGTCAACATTTCCATTCCGCACATCGCCGGAAGCCTCGCCATCTCGCCCACCGAAGGAACCTGGGCCATCACCTCCTATGCGGTCGCGGAGGCGATCATGGTGCCATTGACCGGCTGGCTGGCGGCACGCTTCGGTCCGGTCCGCGTCTTCGTCACCGCGGCCGCAGGCTTCGGCACCTTCTCGCTTCTCTGCGGCCTGTCTCAATCGCTTCCCATGCTGATCGTGGCGCGGGTGATGCAAGGCGTTACCGGCGGACCGTTGATGCCGATGTCTCAGACGCTGTTGCAGCGGGTGGCGCCCCGCGAACGCCTCAACCTGGCGTTGGGGATTTGGACCATGACGATCATCCTGGGTCCGATCGCGGGGCCTCTGGTGAGCGGGATCCTGGCCGATGGCTGGGGCTGGCCTTGGTCCTTCTTCATCAACGTGCCGGTGGCCGCCATCTGCGTGACGCTTGCTCTGCGCATCCTGATCCCATTCGAAACCAGGCTCGTCAAAAAGCCGATAGATTTCGTGGGGTTGACGCTGATGATCGTTTTTATCGGCGCGCTTCAGGTGATGATGGACAATGGCGAGAATGACGACTGGTTTTCCTCTCCCTTCATCATCGCCCTGGCAGCGATCGCCGCGGTCGGCTTTCTGGCTTTCCTGGTCTGGGAATTCACCGAGACCTCGCCGATCGTCAATCTCAAAATCTTCCGCCATCGCAGCTTCGCGGTGTCCGCGGCCGCGATGCTCTTCACCTTCGGCTCGTTCATGGGTTCGATCGTGCTCATTCCGTTGTGGCTGCAATTGACCATGAATTACACCGCCTTCGATGCCGGCCAGATCCTGGCCTCGAACGGCATGGTAAGCATCTTCGTCGCCCCGATCACCGCCATGCTGCTGTCCAAGGTCGATGCGCGCTACCTGATGTCGGGGGGGCTTCTGGTGGTGGCCGCCGACATGGCCTGGCGCACCACATTCAACACCGACATCACCTTCTGGCAATTGGCGCCCGTGCAGATGGCATTGGGCGTGGGCATGCCCCTTTTCTTCGTGCCCTTGATGAGCCTTGCGATGGCCGCAGTCGAGCCTGGCGAAACCGCCGATGCGGCGGGCATGATCAGCTTCCTGCGCACCATGTCGGGCGCTTTCTCGACCGCCATCATCACGTTCTTGTGGCACGACCGCACCGTTCACAACCGGGTGGAACTGGTGAATGCGCTGGGCGCCGGCGAGCGGCCGCTCATGCTTCTCAGGCATGCCGGTCAGAGCGCTTCCCAAGCGCTGATGACGTTCAGCAATATGATCGACCGGCAAAGCACGATGCTTGCCACCAACGATGTCTTCTTCCTTGTCAGCATCGTCCTGGTGGGCGTGGCGGCGGCGGTCTGGCTGATGCCCAAGGCGAAAGTTCTGGGCGCACGAGCGCCGCAGGGCGGCCATTGAGTTATTTTCCGGCGGCGTTGCGCACCGCGAAATTGGCGGTGAGCTTTTCTCCATCCTTGAAGATCAAGGTGACCGGCACCGTGGCGCCGGGTTTGAGAAATGGCCTCGCGCCGGTGCACATCAGGTGATAGCCGCCGGGGGCGAAGCGCAGCACGCCATGCGCCGGCGCTTCCACTTCCGAAACCGCCTGCATCGACGCCATGCCGCCCGTCATCTGCGAGCGATGAAGCATCACGCGGCCGCAAGCGGGGCTGGCCACGCCGACGAGGGTGACGGGCCGGCTGGTCTCATTGCGCAGGGTGAAATAGCCTCCCGAAGGAATTCCCGAAGGCATTGCCCTGATCCAGCCATCCTCCAGGAGCAGGGGCGCTGCGAAAGCGGGCCCGGCCAAGGCCGATGCCAGCAGGGCCACGATAGTCCATTTGATCATGGCGGCGGCGGTCCCGGGGGCGGCTGCATGGTTTCGCGGTCGAAGGCCGCCTGCTGCGAGGGCGTAAGCGCGGCGTAAAAGATTTTGAGCGCGGCGCCGCGCCGTTCCATGACCGCAAGGCCGTCCTTCATCATCTGGATGGAGAGATCCACCCGGCCGGGGGCATTGAGGCTTTCCATGCGCTCGTCAAAGTCGCGCCGGCGCGCCGCTTCCTGGGGATCGATGGCGAGGCTCCTGGCATAGGTTTGCCAGCTTGCTTCCTGATCGGGACGCAAATTCAAGGCGTCATGAAGCTGTTGCATCTCTGGGCTTTGCGCATGGACGAAAGCCGTCAACAGAAGCAAAAAGGCGCCGGAGACACCGAAGAGCCGCGATATTCTCATCAACCGATTCCGCTCATTGGGCGCGTGATCGAAGGCCTGCGGATCATAGCAAGGGGATTATAAGTGAATTTGCCGCCGCAATCCAACCCGCTGCCTCCTTCTCCATCCCCCTGAAGGAAAATGTCCGAGCCAAGCGGCAGTTGCGGGAAACCTAAACCGCCTGAAGTGCTGCCGCCGGAATGTTCACGGCCATCTCCAGCCCATGGGGGCTGCGATTCTTGGCCGAAATCGAACCGCCATGCACGGTGATGGCGCGCTGGGCGATGGCAAGACCCAGGCCAAAGCCGAATCCGTCGGCGGAAACGCCGAACGGCTGAAACAGGTTTCCCAGCGCCTCCTGGGGAATGCCCGGGCCGTCGTCAATCACCGAAAGGTCGAATTTTCCGTTCCGACGGCGCAATCCCACCGTAACCCGCCCGCCTTCGGGAGAATAACGCAGGGCGTTGCGCAGGATATTTTCCGCCGCCCGGCTCACCAGTCGGCCCGAGCCGGCGGCAAGCCATTCGAAATTCTCATCCACCGGCTCGATCGTGAGCTTCACCTCGATGCTCTTGGCGGCGGCTTCGTAACGGGCGTCATCCACCACCTGTTTCACGATTTCGGCGAAGTTGAAATAATCCTCGCCTTGGCCCTGGTTGCTTTCGAGCTTCGCCAGGGTAAGAAGCTCCCCCACCATCTCGTCCAGCTTCTTGGCTTCGCCGCCGATGCGGTCGAGCAAGATGGAGAGCTTTGCCGGATCCTGGCGTACCAATCCGATGGCGAGATTGAGGCGCGCCAGCGGCGTGCGCAATTCGTGACTCACATCTGCGAGGAGCCGGTCGCGCGCTCCCACCAATTCCTTGAGTCTCACTGCCATGGTGTCGAAATCCCGCGCCAGGTCGGCGATCTCGTCCCGCCTTCGGCCCATGGCCGGTCCCAGCCGGGTCGTGAAATCGCCCTGCGCCAGCCGGCCGAAGCCTTCGCGAATGCGATGGATGGGCCGGGTGAGATACCAGGCCAATATGGCGCTGAAGAAAAGGCCGCCGATGGCGGCAACGATGGCGGTGACGCGGGGAATGCCCAGGAGCGACACCGGGCGGCGTTGGCGCGGAAAATAAGAGACCCGGTAGAGGCTGCCGTCCGGCGCCAGCACGGTGGCCGTCTCCAGCGGCGTGCGCGGGTCGAGCGGCGCGCTTGCCGGGCGCACCTGGATGCGGTGGCGCGGGTCCCATGGCCAGTTGGCCAACTGCGCCTCGAAGCTCTTCTCGCCGGAGAGCCGGATGATCGAGGACGCGGCGTCAACCGACATGCGCGCCGTGTCGCGCGCATAGGTCTGCATATCCGGAGACGGCAACAGCGAGAACAGCAGCCAGATGCCGTTGGTGATGATCATGAAGGTGAGCCAGAAGCCCAACAGAATTTTCCAGAAGAGCCGCCTTTTCATGCCAACCTCAAACGGTAACCCACGCCGCGAATGGTCTCGATCTCGGCTGCGCCTTTGCTGGCCGCGCCCAGCTTCTTGCGCAGATTGCTCACATGCACGTCGACGCTACGGTCATAGGGCTCATGCGGCCGGCCCAGCACCTTGAGCGACAGGTCCTCCTTGCTCGACACCAGCTCGCCCGCCCGCATCAGATTTTCCAGCATGTCGAACTCGGTGGTGGTGAGCTCGAAAGTCGCGCCGTTCCAAGTCACTTCGCGCTTGCCCGGCGACAATTCCAGGAGGCCGCGCCTGATCAGCGTGGCACGCGGGGTTGGCGCCTCGCGCTGCCGGCGCATCACCGCGCGCAGCCGCGCCACCAGTTCGCGAGGGAAATAGGGCTTGGCGACATAGTCGTCGGCGCCCATTTCCAGCCCCACCACCCGATCCACATCGCCGCCCTTGGCCGTGAGCATGATAACCGGCACGCTGCTCGTCCGGCGGATGCGGCGCAACACTTCGTTGCCGTCCATGCCCGGGAGCATCACGTCCAGGATCACGGCGTCGAACTGGCCGGAAAGCGCGGCGGCGGCGCCATCGGGCCCGTTGAAGGCTGCGGTGGTCTTGATGCCTTCGCCGGCCAGATACTCGGTGAGCAATTCACTCAAGGCAGGATCGTCGTCCACCAACAGAATGTGCAAAGCCGCCACGCCCGTGAAATCTACGCAATGTTGCGCCGTAAGACCCTGCTTGTCAGCAGGATTTTCGCATTCTTTACGGTTTGCTGTCCAACGCTTTACCGCGCCTGGTAGGCAAGCCGGCTAGGCTTGCGGCCATGAACCAGCATGTCGCCATGAGAAGCTTCGCTGCCGCGGCGCCCGCCCGCCGGGCGCGCTTCCATCCGCGGCTCGACATATTGGACGAAGTGGTGGCGGGCTTTCTCTGGATGCAGTTGGATCTGCCCCAGGATATTTCGCGCGGCGAACTGGAATGCGTCGCTCACCGTCTTGTCGGGATCATCCAATCGGGCGGCGAGGAAGGGGCCATCGTCCGCGAAATCGCCGGCCTCCAATTCGGCCAGCTTTGCCGCCCTGCCAACTTGAGCGCGATCCACGACCTGGCGCGGCGCACCGTGGCCGCCGTCGCCGGCGCCCATTCGCGGCTTTGAAGCAAGCCGCTTCCGAAACATTTACACTTCGCTTTCGAACACTTGACCCACAAGCGCGGTCGCTTCGCCTATCTTCCAATCATCGCAGATTCAACAAGACGGAGATTTCCCATGCGCTTCTTCGAGAATGAATGGCTCAGCAATCTTCTCCACGCCGTGGTCGCCGTGCCTTTCGGCCTTGCGGTCATCGCCATCGTGAGCCAGGTCCTTGTCCATGCGGCCTGAAGGAGAAAAGCCCGCGCCGAATTCCAATCCGGCGCGGGCTTGTCCTTTTGAGCAATTCCAGGAAAATCGCGAAGCGGTTTTCCGTCCGGTACCGGCCAAAAAATTCCCTCAGGCCTTGCCGTTGTATGAAATCCGCCACAGGCGGCCTTTGAGCGTATCCACGACATAAAGCGACCCGTCCGGAGCCACCGCGGCCCCGCTTGGGCGGTACATCGCCTTTCCGGGATTGCGATCTATGGGATCGGGTCCGGCAAAACCGTCGGCGAAGATCTGCGGCTGGCCGGGCTTGCCCTTCCTGTCGAACGGCACGAACACCACGTCATAGCCATGATGGCCCTGAGGCAATAGCCCTCCCGAGCCCCCCTGGAAGACCACGAAGGCACCGCCCCGATATTGCCTGGGGAACTGCCTGCCGTCGTAGAAGAGCAGATCGAGCGGCGATTGGTGGGCGGTGAATGCGACCACCGGGGTGGAATAATCGCCCTTGGCTTGGGTCTTGCCGTCGCCGCCATATTCGGGAGCCAGCACCCGTTCCTTCAAGGCACTGTCGTAGTAAGTGTAGGGCCATCCCAGATTGGCGCCTTTGTCGATGCGATGCATCTCCTCGGAAATGTCGTCGGCGTCCTCGGCGGCGGAGACATCCCGGCCGAACATGCGCGAGGTGCCGTTGCGGCCCTGCATCACCCCGTAAAGCGCGCCGATATCGCGCGACCAGTCCAGCGCCATCATGTCCCGCACGCCGGTGGCGCGTTGCTGGCCGTCCGAAGGAAATTTCTGATCGCGCTTGTCGGCGCTGAAACTCCATACGCCCGCCCGGCCGTCGAGCGAAGGACAGGGATTGAGCCCAACCGGGGGCGATCCTTCGGACGAGCCGGATGCGATGCAGATATTGCCTTCGCCGGATACGGAAATGAGCAGATGGCCCTTGCCGTCGAAGGCCATGCCCACATTGTCGTGGCCTTTGGCGGGCAGGCCGTCAATCATCACCTCCGGCTGGCCGCCGGGCACCAGCGCGTCGCCTTTGAACCTGAAGCGGTACACGGTGCTTGGCGAGGCTACATAAAGCGCGCCGCGATAGAAGCGGATTCCGGTACCGTTATCCACGGTGCTGAAATGGGTGACGTCTTGCGCCCGGTGGTCGGCGGACAGTTTCAACGCGACCACGCCGGCCGGCTTGGCATCACTCCGCTCGGAGCGGGTGGAGACATAAAGGTGGTCGCCATGAATGGCGATATGGCGGGCGCCGGCGCCCAAGCCTTCGGCCACCACACTCGCGTGAAAGCCGAACGGCAATTTCAGATTGTCGGGCTGATCCGCCAAGGCAGGACCGGCGGCAGCACCCAACAGCAATAAAGCGGCTAATATTCTCATGCCCTTCGGATCCTCTCAGACGGCGTAAAGGGACCCTTACGCCCATTGGGGCCTCCGCGGCAATTCGCCGATAAGGCAGAAAAACGGGGCCAATTGTCGCGAGGCCTCATATCCGAGCCGGCAGGGGGATGGGGCCTTGCGCGGTTATTTGCGCCCAGATGCGCCGGCCCACCTTGTCGGCTTGCGCGATCAAACCCGCCTCGTCCAAAGTCAGGACTTTGCGGTCGCGCATCACAAAAGCGCCATCCACCATCACCGATTCGCCGTCGCCGGACTGGCCATTGTGAATCCAGGCGGAGAGGATGCGTCCCGCCGGCACCAGATGCGCGCGCCTTGTGTCGAGCACGATGAGGTCGGCTTTGCCGCCTTCCGCCAGCGAGCCGATGGCTCTACCCTGCCTTAAGGCATAGGCGCCGGCTTTGGTCGCGTCTTCCAGCATGTCCTCGGGCTGAGGCCTGGTTCCGGGATTGGGATCGTCATCGTCGTTGCGCTTTATTCGTGCCGTCACCAGGGCAATGCGCATGACTTCCAGCATGTCGTTGGTGTTGTTGTCGGTGCCGTTGACGATCGGACAACCGGCGCCCCGCAAGGCGGGAATGGGCGGGATCACGCCACGATTGGCCGCCATCGCCGCCTGGTGCGAGACGATGGAACGGCTACGGCCGAGAAGGGCGATGTCGCTCTCGTCCACATAACGACAATGCGCGGCGATGAGGCGAGGGCCCAGAAAATCGCTCTGCGCCAGGAAGGCAGGCGGGCTCATGCCATGGTGCTTGCGCATGTAAGCCGCCTCGGGACGGCTCTGCGACAGGTGGAAGGTGTAGCCGAGGTCGTATTTTTCCGCGAAGGCGCGAAACGCCTTCAGCAGATCGGGCGAGGAGGTTTCGCAAAGTGCGGCGGCGGGAAAAACCGCATGGCGACGCAAAAGCTCCAGGTCCCCATCACAGCTCTTGAAGAGAACAAATTTGGCCTGTCCGGAACGGGCCGAAAACAAACCGTGTTTGAGCGCCAAACGGGGCACCCTCAGCGCAGCGGCAGCTTTGTAAAGGCTCGGAGAACGCCGGAAAACATTGGGTTTTGCGGCAACCTTTGAACCCGCGATTTCGGAGGCAGGGGTCTGCCTCCGTTCTCATTTTTGGGCTGATTTTACCGGGGGGCTTTTAGTGGTGCCCAGGGACAGAATCGAACTGCCGACACGCGGATTTTCAGTCCGCTGCTCTACCGACTGAGCTACCTGGGCAGGCGCCGTGACAAGCGGAAACCGGGCTTCTTAGAGGAGGCTTCATCCTCTGTCCAGCAGCCTTAAGGCTCAAGCGGAGTCCTCGTCGCCCGCCTCTTCCCGGCTTTCCGGCGGAGCCCCCTCGTTTCCGGGGATCACATAGCGGCCTTTGAGCCAGCGGCCCAGGTCGATGTCGGCGCAGCGTTTGGAGCAGAACGGCGCGACCTGCGCATCCGATGGTTTGCCGCAGACCGGACAGGCTTTCGACGCCGCGGTCATCCCGGCCAGCCCGCGCCTTTGAGCAGCGCCACCGTGGCGGCAAGCGGCAGTCCCACCACATTGGAATAAGAGCCGCGGATCTGCTTGACGAAGATTTCCGCGCGCCCCTGGATGGCATAGCCGCCCGCCTTGCCGATCCCCTCCCAGCACGCCACATAGCGGGCGATGGCTTCTTCATCGAGTCGGAAAAAGGTTACGCGGGTCAGTATCTCTCTTTGCCGCCATTCTCCCTTGGGCGTGAGAAGCGCGACCGCGGTGATCACCTGATGGCTGCGGCCCGAAAGGCGCAAGAGGCAATCCGTTACCTGATCGCCGCTTGCGGCCTTGGGCAGGATGGCCCGCCCGCACGCCACCACCGTGTCGGCCGCCAGGATGAAGGCCGGTTCATCAATTCTGCCGGCCGCGGCAAGAGCCTTTTCCCTGGCGAGCCGGGTTGCATGCAGGCGCGGCAATTCCCCTGCCCGCGCGCCCTCGTCGAGGCCGGTGCCCAGCACGCAAGACGGCACGATCCCGGCCTGCGCCAGGAGCGCCAGCCGGCGCGGGCTTTCGCTGGCCAGAACCAGCCCCGGTTCAGCGGAAGCGATAGGTAATGCGTCCTTTGGTGAGGTCATAGGGAGTCATTTCGACCATCACCTTGTCGCCAGTCAGGACGCGAATGCGGTTCTTGCGCATCTTGCCGGCGGTGTGGGCAATGATCTCATGGCCATTCTGCAGAAGGACCCGGAAGGTGGCATTGGGCAGGAGCTCGCTGACGGTGCCTTCGAATTCCAGCAGTTCTTCCTTGGCCATTCGTCCTCTTTGACGGCAAATGCGAGCGCGAGCGCGGGTCCCGGGGCGAGATTGCACTGGAACCGGCGAAAATCAAGGTCGCCGGGAGGCGGGCTCAAACAAAATAATCCCCGATTTTGCGGCCCAGTGCATCGCGCAGCGCGCGATAGGCCGCCCGGCGCTGTTCGTCGCTGCCTTCCACCTGGGTGGGATCGAGGGTGCGCCAATATTCGATTCGTCCGTCCTTCCCGCGCCCCCGAAGCTGATTTTTCGCTTCCGCCGACAGCGCCACCGTGAGGTCGAAGGGGACATCGCCGAGCGCCTCGAAGCTTCTTGGGCGATGGCCGAGAAGCGGAATGCCGATTTCCGCCATCACCTGCGCCGCCAGAGGATCGACAGGTCCGGCATGGAGGCCCGCCGACTCCACCCGGATCTCGCTTCCCTTGAGCTGGCCGAGCAGGCCTGCCGCCATCGGCGAGCGTACCGCATTCATGGTGCAAAGAAACAGAACCGAGCCCGGCTTTCGGTCTTCCACCGCCCTCACCCTTTGAGATGCAGAACGCAGATGAGAGTGAACAGCCGGCGGGCGGTGTCGAAGTCGAGCTCGATCTTGCCGCCGAGCCGCTTCAAGAGAAGCTCGGTCCCTTCATTGTGCAGAGCGCGCCGCCCCATGTCGAGGGATTCGATCTGGGCCGGCGGCGCATTCCGCATCGCCTTGAAATAGCTGTCGCAGACCAGGAAATAATCCTTCACGATAGGGCGGAAGGGTGCCAGCGAAAGAAGAATGCGCCCCACCCGCTGGCCGCCTTCGCGCGCCACGTCGAACACCAGCCTGTTCTCCGTGACGCCGAGGGCCAGACGATAGGGACCGCGCGAGGTGCCCTTGGGCTTGAAATGATTGCTTCCCAGAAGGTCGGAGATCGCGACCTCGCGCTCCTGTTCGATCTCGGGCGTGCGCTTGAGCACGCTCTTCTCGTCCAGCACGATGGCGCTGATGCGATTGTCCATGCCGGTCTAGGCCCGCCGGTTGAGCCTGATGCCGATGGAACGGGCATGGCCATCGAGGCCTTCGGCTTCGGCCAGGGTCATGGCGTCCGGCGCCAGCAGGGCAAGGGCCGCGGCATCGAGTTCCACGATGGTGGTTCGCTTCATGAAATCGGCGACCGAAAGGCCCGAGGAGAATCGCGCCGTCCGCGACGTCGGCAGCACGTGATTGGGGCCGGCGATGTAATCGCCCATCGCCTCGGGCGTATGCCGGCCGAGGAAGATCGCCCCCGCATGGCGCACCAAAGCCAAAAGTCGCCGGGGCTCGGCGGTCGCGATCTCCAGATGCTCGGGCGCGATGCGGTCGGCCAACGACGCCGCCTCATCCAGCTTTTCCACCACAATGATCGCGCCATGGTCGTTCCAGCTTTTGGCCGCGATCTCCTTTCGCGGCAGAACCGCCAGCGCGCGTTCGACCGCCTCGGCCACGCGGCCGGCAAAATCCGCGTCATCGGTGATGAGAATGCTCTCAGACGAGGTATCGTGCTCGGCCTGGCTCAGAAGATCGGCCGCGATCCAATCCGGATCGTTGGCGCCATCGGCGATCACCAGAATCTCCGACGGCCCGGCGATGGCATCGATTCCCACCTGGCCGAACACTTCGCGCTTGGCGGCGGCCACCCATTGGTTGCCGGGACCCACGATCTTGTCCACCGGGGGCACGCTAAGGGTGCCATAGGCCAGTGCCGCAATCGCCTGGGCGCCGCCGATCCGGAAGATTTCGTCCACCCCGGCGCGGCGCGCCGCCGCCAGCACCAGGGGATTGATCCTGCCCGCCGTGGCAGGGGTGGTCATCGCCAGCCGCCTCACCCCCGCAACCGAAGCCGGTATCGCGTTCATCAGCACCGACGACGGATAGGCCGCGGTGCCGCCCGGCACGTAAAGACCGGCGCTGTCCAGCGGCGTCCACCGCCAGCCCAGGAAGGCGCCCTGTTCGTCCCTGAAGCTTTCGTCCCTGGGCAACTGGCGGCGATGATAGGCTTCGATGCGTGCCGCCGCCCTGTCGATGGCGGCAAGCTCGGCCTTCGGGACCTGGGCGATGGCGCCTTCGATCTCGGCAGGAGCGACTTTCAAGCCGGCTGCCGAAAGGCCGGAGCAATCGTAACGATTGCTCAACGCCACCAGAGCCGCATCGCCCTCCGCGCGCACCCGGGCGATTATGGCGCGCACTTTCAGGACCACGTCCTCTTCGGCGCCGCGCTTGGCAGATACCAGCGCCTCGAAGGCCGGCGCGAAATCCCCGTCCTTGCTGTCCAGCCGGCGTGGCATCAGAGCTGGTCCTCATGGCGGGGCCGCGCGACCGCCCGCCAGGGAAGGGTGAGATCGGTGAGCTCGGCCTCGATACACTCGACCTTGAGACGCAAGACGCCGCCTCCGGACAGCACCAGTTCGATGGTCCCTGCGGGATCTTCCGGACCGTCCGGGGTGAAGGTGACGGCGAGCAGCGAGATCACGGCCTCGCCCGCACCCAGCTTCACGTTGCGGGACTGGACCTTGGAAACGCCGTCGAAGCGCAAGGCCGCACGCACCCGGGTGGGCTTTCCTCCCCGTTCGCCGCGGAAACGGTTGATAAGCAGCGCAAAGCGGCGCTCGCGGGGCAGCCATGCGACATTCTTGAGCTGCGCCAGCCCATCCTGCACTCGCGACGAGAGAATCTGGAGATCCTCGGCATCACTCGCCTTCAGTCGCAATAGCCTGGTCATCCGCTAACCCGTTCGATCTGGGCGCCCACGGCGGAGAGCTTTTCCTCCAGCCGGTCGAACCCGCGATCCAGATGATAGACACGATGGACGGTGGTTTCCCCCTCCGCCGCCAGCCCGGCCAGCACCAGGCTCACCGAAGCACGCAAATCCGTCGCCATCACCGGCGCGCCTTTGAGCTTTTCCACGCCCCGGACCACGGCCACGTCCCCCTCCACTCTTATATCCGCGCCCAGCCGACCCAACTCGGGCACATGCATGAAGCGATTTTCGAAGATTGTCTCGCGGATGGTGGCGGTGCCCTCGGCCACCGTCATCAAAGCCATGAACTGGGCCTGGAGATCGGTGGGAAAGCCGGGAAAGGGCGCCGTGATCAGATCCACCGATCTGGGTCTGGCCCCATTGACGCAAAGCCTTATGCCCTGGTCCGTGTCGTGGACCTCAGCACCCGCCTGCTCCAGAAGGTCCAGAAGAGCGGCGATGATTTCCCGCCCAGCCCCCAGAAGTTCGATGTCGCCTCCCGCGATTGCCGCGGCAATGGCATAGGTGCCCGCCTCGATGCGATCCGGCATCACCCGATGCTGCGTTCCGCAAAGCGTGCCCGCCCCCTCCACCACCAGTTCCGCCGTGCCCATCCCGCCGATTCTGGCGCCCATTGCGCCCAGAAAACGGCAAAGATCGGCGATCTCGGGCTCGCGGGCGGCATTGCCGATCACGGTCGTGCCCTTGGCGAGGCTCCCCGCCATCAGCGCGGTTTCGGTGGCGCCGACCGACACCGAAGGAAACTGGATTTCCGCTCCGTGAAGGCCGTCCGGCGCCCGCGCCAGCACATAGCCGTCGTCAAGCTCCACGCGGGCCCCCATCCGGGTCAGCGCGTCGAGGTGAAGGTTGACCGGCCGCGCCCCGATGGCGCATCCGCCGGGCAGCGAGACCTTGGCCTCGCCATGGCGGGCGAGAAGCGGCGCCAGCACCTGGAAGCTCGCCCGCATCTTGCGCACCATGTCATAGGGCGCGAAGGAGGATGTGATTTTCTCGGCCCGAAGGCGGACGGTATCGCCCTCGTTCAACCCGCTTCCGGGAGAGACCTCGACGGCGACACCGAAGCTTTTGAGAAGCTCCGCCATGGCGCGGACGTCGGCGAGCCTGGGTACATTGCTCAACGTGACCGCCTGGCGGGTCAGCAGCGCGGCCGCCATCAGCTTCAACGCGGCATTCTTGGCGCCGCTGATGGGAATGCTGCCGCAAAGCCGATTGCCCCCCAAGATGTGTATTCTGTCCATGATCCCTTGAAGCCGGAGGCCGACGAGATTGAAGGCGATGCTTGTAGCGCGCGATCTTCCTTCGCGACAGACCCAACAAGGGATCAAGCGCTTGGGCCGGCCTTGCGCGGGTGCAAAGGGCGCTAAGGGCTGCGCTTCGCGTTTTCCACAGTTATTTCAGGAGGCATTTCAGGAGGCGTTTCAGGGCCTTTTGCCGGATTGCCGGAAGGCTCGGATTCGCCGACGGCGTCGCCTCCGGTTTCCCGCTCCTGCGACTCAATACCCTTCTTGCGGCGCTTGAGATTGGCTCTAAGTGCCAGGGCGCGCCGTTCGGAGGACAATTTCACCATTTCTATAGGCTGGTCTTCTATAGGCTGGTATTGAGGCTGGTCATGGGCCGACGCTTGAGCTATTAGCTCCGCTTCCCGCGCGAGGCTTGCCGCAGTAGCGTAGTGGTAGCGCAATCCCTTGGTAAGGGATAGGTCGTGAGTTCGATTCTCACCTGCGGCACCATTGCCCATTTATTGGGCAGTGAAAATTATCACAAAATATTACATAACATACTGAATCTAAACAAATATCCTTCTCATAGCTGCTCATAGCAAAACACTCCAACGCGTCGAAAATGTTGGTATCGTGTTGGTATCGAAACCGCTCTTTTGTTGGTATCGAGTCCGGTTGCCGATATCCTGTCGGCCATGCCTCTAACCGATTTCCGATGCCGAAAAACGAAGCCAAATCGAAAGCTGAAAAAGCTCTCGGACATGAATGGCCTTCAGCTTTGGGTGTTTCCCAGCGGCTCTCGCTTGTGGCGGTACGCCTATCGCCATCATGGAAAGCAAAAACTTCTTGCTCTCGGCATATATCCCGATGTGACGTTAAGCCAAGCTCGTAAAGGGCGCGATGACGCCAAAGAATTGTTGGCGCAAGGACACGATCCCTCTCGCACGAAAAAGTTGGCGCGTCTCGAAGCTCAATATTCAGCCGACTCCTTCGAGGCGGTCGCAAACGAATATGTGGAAAAGCTGCGCCGCGAAGGACGCGCAGAGGCCACGCTTACAAAGGTCGAGTGGCTCCTCAGCCTCGCCATTCCGGACCTCGGCTCTTCGTCCGTAAAGACCATCCGGCCCATCGAAATACTGGATGTGTTGCGCAAGGTAGAAAAGCGCGGCCGCTACGACACCGCGCGGCGACTTCGTTCTACCATTGGCGCTGTATTCCGGTATGCCGTAGCGACAACGCGTGCTGAGGTCGATCCGACCGTGCCCCTCCAGGGCGCTCTGACCGCCCCTACCGTGAAGCCTAGGGCCGCCGTTACCGAACCTAAGGCCTTTGGAGCCCTTTTACGGGCCATTGACGGCTTTAACGGCCAGAAGACGACCCAGGCCGCCTTGAAGCTCATGGCGCTGATGTTTCCTCGGCCAGGGGAGTTGCGCCTAGCGCAATGGCCTGAATTCGATCTTGAGGAAAAAATTTGGACGATCCCCGCGGAAAGGACGAAGACGCGGCGGCAACACCGCATACCTCTTGCGTCTCAGGTCATCAAAATTTTGGATTTTCTCCGCCCTATTACGGGCGGCGGGAGCCTAGTTCTTCCTGGCGTTCGCACCGCGCGCCAACCAATGTCCGAGAATACCTTCAACGCTGCAC
>JBOHKF010000104.1:0-7577 GCA_050729015.1 Rhizomicrobium sp.
CTCTTTATCTTCAGCATTCGGACTGGGCAAACGACGTCTACAAGCCCTATTTCGGCAGGCGCTGCCGATGCTGGCCGGCCGGAATAGACACCGACGCCTGGCGGCCGGCTTCGGCTGCGCCGATCAGGCATGATTTTCTGATTTACGACAAGATCATGTGGGACCGCCCGTCACGAGCACTGGAATTGCTGGCCCCTGTCGAGCGCGAGCTTGCGCGGCGAAAGCTCAGTTTCCGGACACTGCGCTATGGCAGTTACACTGAGTCGCAATTCCGAAATCTCCTGGCGACATGCCGGGCAATGATTTTCCTTTGCGAACATGAAAGCCAGGGCCTTGCCTATCTGGAAGCGTTGGCCTCGGGTGTGCCGATCCTGGCGTGGGACCAGGGCCTCTGTCTGGATCCCTGCCGGTTCGGCTGGGGAGAGCCGAACATCAAGGCAACCAGCGTTCCCTTTTTTGACGGCCGTTGCGGCGACACGTTCGCTACCATCGCCGAGTTTAGCGCCGCGCTTGACCGGTTTTTGGCAGCACTGACGCGAAAGCGTTTTGCGCCAAGGGATTTTGTGCTTGAGAGTCTGACGCTGGAGAAGTGCTCGGGCGCCTTTCTGGGCCTTTTGGAAGAGGCGCAGGGCTGAACGGTCCATGGAGACCGATGATTTCCCGCACGTCGTCATCCTCACAGGCAACCATCTCTGCCACAATCCCCGCGTGTTCAAGGAGGCAGGCGCGCTTGCGGCCGGCGGCTACCAGGTCACGGTGCTGGGCGCCTTTTTCGATCCCGGACTGAAACAGCGCGACCGCGTCCTCTTGGAGAATTCGCACTTTCAGTTTGTGCCCGTCATCGACCTCACTTTGGGAGGACCGGCGAATATTCTTCCCCGTGCGAAGGTCAAGCTTGCGTCCTGTGCCTATCGCCGGACAGGTACCGAGACCGGATGGCAATTGGGCTATGCCTATCCCGGCTTGATGCGTGCAGCCTCAAGCCGGAATGCCGATCTCTACATCGCCCACAGCGAGCAGGGTATGGCCGTGGCGTGCAAGCTTTTGCGCCATGGCCGGAAGGTCGCGGTGGACATGGAGGACTGGTTCTCGCGCGACTGTCCCAGCGGTGAAACCCGTCCGGTCGAGATGCTGGCGCGCCTGGAGCGCGAGCTTCTCGTCAATGGCGCCTTCGGCCTTTGCCCTTCCCATGCGATGGCCGATGCACTCGCCGCCGCCTATGGTTGCCGGAGGCCATTTGCCATCTACAACAGCTTTCCTTGGGCCGAACGGGCATCGCTGGACGGCAAGCTCAAGGATCGCGCCACGCGGACGCGTCCATCGCTGCACTGGTTCTCCCAGACGCTGGGTCCGGGACGGGGGCTCGACGATGTCCTTGCCGCCCTCGCGCTCATCCCGCACGACGCGGAAATTCATTTCCGCGGCAACCCCGTCCCCGGGTTCAAGGAGCGATTGCTTGCCCAGGCTCCGCCCGCCTGGCGGTCGCGAATCTTCTTCCACCCGATCGTCCATAATGACGAGCTTCTCTCGCGCATTGCCGAGCACGACATCGGGATTGCGGCAGAAACGCCCGATTGCCCCAGCCGGAATCTGACGGTCACGAACAAGCTGCTTCAGTATTTGCTCGCCGGACTCGCCGTCGTCGCCAGCGACACCGCCGGACAAAGAGAGGTTGCGCAGGGCGCGGGAATCGCCGTTCATCTCTACCGGCCTGGCGAACCGGCCTCGTTGGCCAAAGCGCTTAACGGGCTGCTCGGGTATTCGCCGCTCTTGAACCAGGCCAAGGCAGCGGCGCTCCAGGCAGCCAAGGTGCAATATTGCTGGGAGGCAGACAGACAGCGGCTTCTTGATGTGATGCAGGATTGCCTGAAGCCATTAGGGCAGCCGAGCGTTGCCGCGGGGCACGTGTGAACGCTTTCTACGCCTATCCTGTTCCAGATCGTCCCGGTCTCGGCAATATGCTGTTTCCTTGGGCCCGCGGCGGTCTTGGACGTGGCCGCCAAGGTGCGTCAGAGTTTGCAGACGCGAATGGAGATGGAGCCGGCGGCCGGAGAACAAGTCCCCAAGGTGCTTTTCGAATGGCACTGAGATGGCCCGCGACGTCCTGATCGTCAGCCCGAATTTCCCGCCCAAATCCACAGCGGATCTTCATCGCGTGCGAATGTCGCTTCCCCATTATCGTTCCTACGGCTGGAATCCCACCGTCCTTTGCATCGCGCCGGAATGCTGCGAAGGGATTGACGACCCCCTTCTGGCGAAGAGTCTGCCCGATGATGCCGATATTGTCAGGGTTGCCGCCTGGGATATTTCCCTTTGCCGGAAATTCGGCTTTGGCATGCTCGAATATCGTGGACTTCTGCCGCTCCATCGCGCGGGCAGCCGGCTTCTGGCGACGGGCGACTACGAACTGGTATTCTTTTCGACCACCGCCTTTGCGACATTGACGCTGGGGCCTTTGTGGCGGCGTAAATTCGGCTGCAAGATTGTCTATGACATCCAGGATCCTTGGTATCTTGGATCGGACAGCCCCTACGACCGGAGCAATGTCCCTGGGAGCTGGTGGAAGTACAAGCTGGCCCAGGCAATCGCCAGACGCGCGGAAGCCTTTGCGATGCGGGGCGCGGATCGCCTTATCACCGTCTCCCAAACCTACGCCGAGCAATTGATCGGGCGTTACCGCTTCCTGGACAGGGATGCCTTCGACGTCATTCCTTTCGGGGCAGCCGAGCGGGACCGTGACCTGGCATGGGACTTGTTCCCGCGGCCGTCCCGAGACGGACAACAGCGGCGATGGGTTTCGGTGGGGGCGATGGGCCCCGAAATGATCGCCGTCGTTGCCGCCTTTTTCGGCGTGTTGGCGGAGTATCGCAAGCGGCATCCGGCGATGGCCTCTTCTCTGCGCATAGACTTTATCGGCACCAGCTACGCGCCTGCCGCCCGCACGACGGCGAGCATTCAGTCTCTCGCCGACAAATTCGGCCTTTCCGACATGGTGCGCGAAGCCCCGCAGCGCATTCCTTATTTTGCGGCGTTGGGCGAATATCGCGACAGCGACGCCATTCTTCTTTTCGGCACCGGGACGAAGGCCTACATGCCGTCCAGGCTGTTCAATTGCATCATGGCCGAGAAGCCCATATTGGCGATGTTTCATCGGGATAGTGCGGTAACCCGGGTCGCGCCGGATTTCTCCAACATCTTCCTCGCCGCCTTTTCCTCTCCCCGCGACGCCGCGTTCCTCGAAGCCGTCTCGCAGGGATTGGACTGGCTGGAAATGGCGAAGGTGGACGCCGGTCAAGTCCGCCAGGCGCTGAGGCCATGGTCGGCGGAAGAATTATCGCGGCGGCAATGCCAGGTCTTCGACAGGGCATGCGCGGCATAGGACGGCATCCATGAGCGTTCTGTTCGGCCACCCGGGCGGCAATCCCAACTCGCATCATGCCGCCCTTGCCCATTACGAGGCGGGACAGTTGGAAGCCGTTTGCGTGCCGTGGATGCCGTCTCAATTCTCGTTGCGCCTGATCGCCCGCCTGCCTGGCTTCAAACCGATGGCCACCCGGCTGGCGCGAAGGCATTTCGTCCCCCTGGACCGGGCGCCGAAATGTCAAGGCCGCATGGGTGAAGCGATGCGTTTGTCGTTGCGCGCGATGGGCTGCGAAAGCGAACGCCTTTCCTACCAGGCGAATGATTGGCTGATGCGGACCATGGCGCGGGCGGTGGCGCGGAAAAGCGTCACGGCCGTCCACTCCTATGAGGATTGCTCGCTCTGGCAGTTCCAGGAAGCGAAGCGGAACGGCAAAGCCTGCATTTACGACATGCCCATCGGGTATTACCCCGCCTGGCAGCAAGCCGAGGCCACACTGGCAAAGAAATATGCGGACTGGATGCCTCAGGATCGTCCGCATGGCGGCTTTGCCCGGCCCGAACAAAAGAAAGAGGAAATGGCGCTGGCCGATCTGGTCCTGGCACCAAGCTCCTTCGTGTGCACGACCATCAAGGATCGTCATCCCGCAAAGCACGTCGTGCTGGCGCCCTATGGCGTGGATTTGGACTTCTGGAGTCCGGCACCCCGCGCAGAGTCTCGCCATCTGACCTTTCTCTTTGGCGGACAGGTTTGCCTGCGCAAGGGCGTGCCCGATCTCCTCGAGGCATGGCGGCGTGCGGAGCTGGAAGATTGCCGCCTGCTGCTGGTTGGATCCTGGCAACTCGCCAAGAATCGCCAGCACGACCTGCCAAGAAACGTGGAATGGTTTCCGGCGTGCGGGCCCGTCCAACTGCGCGACTTTTATCGGCAGGCCGATATGTTCGTGCTGCCTTCCCATTTCGAAGGATTCTCCCTGGCGGTGCTGGAAGCGATGGCCTGCGGTCTGCCGGTCCTCGCTTCCGAGGTCACCGCCCTGGCCGACACCGACTGGAATAACGCGGGCCGGCTGGTGAAGGCGGGCGACATCGACGGGCTGATCGACACTTTGCACTGGGTTTGCGGTCATCGCGATCGGTTGCAAGCCATGGGTAAGGCCGCCCGCAAGCTGGCCCTGCGCTTTACCTGGACCGGCTATCGCGCCCGTGTCCGGGATGCGGCCGCACCTTTTGTCTAAGCGCGCGCCGGGAGATGGCGTCGGACGGCCACTGCGGCTGGCCTTCATCGTCTCCCATCCCATTCAATATTATGCGCCGCTCTATCGCCTCCTCGCCGGGCGCGATGACATGGCGGTCAAGGTTTTCTTTACCTGGCATGCCGGCGGCGAGCCGATGGAGGACAAGGGATTCGCCCGGCCTGTCATGTGGGACGTGCCGTTGACGGAGGGCTATGAGTTCGAACTGGCGCGGAATTCGTCGAGGGACCCGGGCACGCATCATTTTTCCGGCCTCAGCAATCCATCGCTGGTGCGCCAGGTGCTGGCGTGGCGGCCTGACGCCGTGCACGTCACGGGATGGGCCTGGTTTTCCCACCTTCTGGCGCTCAGGGCACTCAAGAGGCGAGGGATATGCATCCTGTTCCGCGGCGACTCCCATCTCCTCGATGGGCGGGGTGGAAGGTTCGGCTGGTTCATGAAGAGGAGCCTGCTGTCCCGCGTCTATGCCTGGCCTGCCGCTTTTCTGGCCGCCGGCAAGGCCAATCGGGCCTATTATCGTGCTTTCGGCGTCAACGAGGAAAGACTTTTCGATTGCCCGCATTCGGTCGATGTGGCGCGCTTTGCCGAGCCGGATCGCGAGTACGAAAGCCGTGCGGCCCAATGGCGCAAGGATTTGGGCATCGGCCGCGACAAGCTGGTCATTCTTTATGCCGGGAAATTCGAACCCAAGAAAAATCCGTTGGGTCTGATGGATGCGGTGATGGCGTGCGGAGACGCGAGCCTGGTTCTTCTGATGGTTGGAGGGGGCGAACTTCAAGAAAAGGTCGCGGAGCGCGCCGCCCGATCGCCCGACCGGCTGCGGCTGTTGCCATTCCAGAATCAAAGCCGCATGCCCATCGTCTATCGGCTCGGCGATCTCTTTGTGTTGCCGTCATCGCATCGGGAAACGTGGGGTCTTGGCGTCAATGAAGCGCTGGCGTCGAACCGACCGGTTTTGGTGAGCGACCGTGTGGGTTGCGCCGCCGATGTGGTGACGCCGGATTGCGGACGCGTCTTCGACGCCGCCGATGCGGGAGCGTTGCCGCGCGCTCTTAAAGGCATCGCGTCCCGGCCGGAGATGCTTTCCGATTGGGCCGACGGCGCCCGGCGCCGAGCCCCGATGTTCGATATCCCCGTCACCGCGGCGGCGACTATCGCCTGCCTGAAGAAGCTGGTTTCTGCGTGAGTTCTTCCTATCTCGATACCCGCGACCTCAAGCGGCTGCAACAATTGGGCGCGGTCGTGCTGATCGCAGGGGCGATCATGGGCCTGATCAAGCTTGGCGATTTGGATCGGCTGGCGGGCTACCTGCTGATCCTGATGGCGTCGGCGGCGCCGATGTTCTTTTGGCTGCGCAAGGGGGCCATGGGCCTTCCCATCCTGCCCCTCACCGCGCTCGGTTATTTCGTCTATTACGGCATGCCGGTCATCGACGAGAACAGCGGGCGATACACCCCGGCCGAGATCCTCGCCGCCGCGGTAACGGTGGCGATTTTCCTGGGCGCGGCGACGCTTTCCTGGCGCCTTGTTGCCTTTCGCCATTCCGGGAGATTTGACAGGGACAGGGCACTTCATCTCGAGCGCGCGCTGCCGAATTTGATGCTGAGCGCGCTGCTCCTGGCGGCGACGTTCCAAATCGGCGACCGGGAGAACTGGCTGTCGTTTCTCGGTCCCTGGTATGGCGCGTTCGATTCTCTGGCGCTTTCGGCTGCCGCGGTGGGATGCTTCCTCTTTGGCGCGGCACTGGGCCGCCGCCAGCTCTCTGCCGGCCAGAAGTGGGCAGGCTCTCTTCTGATTACCGTTTTAACCATACTGCAGATCACTTCGCTGATCATGCATGGCGCCATCCTTTTCCTGGCGGCGGTTCTGATCGGCTTCGTCCTTTCTGCCAAGCGCATCCCCTGGCTCGCCATGGCGGCATTCACCGTCGCGGCATCTCTGCTTCATATGTCCGAGGGCCGGGAACGACAGCAATATTGGACGAGGTCCGATCCGGACGTATCGGTGATGGAAATGCCTTCCATGCTGGTTGGCTGGTTTGGCGCCGCGATCGGCGAGATCGGCAACGGCACCGCGGACGAAAACCGCAGCCTCGCCGCCAGGGCGACGCAACTATCCACGCTGCTTCTGGTCGAAGGAGAATCGCCCCAGAACATACCTTTTCTCGAAGGGGCGACCTACGCCAACTTTCCTCGAATGCTCATTCCTCGTTTTCTGTCGCCGGACAAGTTGATCAGTCAGGCCAATCTGCATCTGTTGAGCGTCTATTATCACTTGCAGGATGCCGAGGACACGGAAACCACCACCATTTCCTGGAATCTGGTGCCGGAGGCCTATGCCAACTTCGGCAATATTGGCGCGTTTTTCTCCGGCCTGGTCTTCGGCCTGCTTACGGGAGGGATTGCATTCATCACCTCCGGCGCACCCCTGATCTCGCTGAGGGGGCTGGTTGGCCTCGCAGCCCTGGTGACGCTACTCGATGTCGAATATGACTTCAGCTATTTGATGCTCAACCTGCTTCAGGCGATGTTTTCGATCAGCATGTTCTATTTCGCCCTGAAGTTTCTCGAACCGCGGCCGGCCACCTACCCTGCCCGGGCTCCCCATCGGTTGGTGCAGTGAACCGCGCCGTGACCGCCCCGGCAATTGCGGGTTCTTCAACCCCGCTTCGCGCGGTTCATGTGATTGCCGGCCTCGGGCGCGCCCATGGCGGCCCTTCCTACAGCGTCCCGCGGCTCTGCAAGGCGCTGGGCGAATGCGGGATCGCGATAAGTCTGGTATCGGTGGCGAATAATGATGGTCCGCGCCCCAATGGAGCGAGCGAAGGATATCGCGACATCCGCCTTGCCCAGGACGCGGCCAACATCCCCGGATTGGGACGTCTCAGATTCTCTTCCTCGTTAGCGGCCGCTTTGAGAAAGGAGGCTTTCGAAGCAAGTCTGATTCACAATCATGGTCTGTGGC
>JBOHKF010000105.1:0-4325 GCA_050729015.1 Rhizomicrobium sp.
GGAACGGGCCGTTGATGCTGCCGCCGCCTTCATAGGTGACATCGGCGAACAGATTGACCAGGCCCATGACCAGCACGAACCGGAAGCCCGCCGAATCGCGCGCCGCATGGAGCCCGGACCGTCTGCCGTCCGCCATCAGATTTTTGCCTTCCGCACGACTTCGAGCCTCTCTTAATCCGGGCCGGGCCGCGCAAGGCACCTGCCCAAGCTGTTGATTTGTTCCGGGCGCGGTCCAAAAGCCGCCATTTCCCCTATGCCTCACCTGCCGGGGCGGGCATTATCGGACGGGTGGAAGGCGGCGGCAAAGATGCCTCAGGACGGCAAGCCAGTCGGGATATCGGGCGCATCCATGGCCGACGGCATGGAGCTTCTCTCCGCTTTGGATGACGTGCTGGCGCAGGGCGAACATTTGCTCAAGAGCCTTTCCGACGGCGATTACGAAGGCGAGAGTTCGCAAGCCCCCGAGACCACCATCGGGGCCCATTACCGGCACAGCCTCGAACATTTCCAGATGATCTTCGAGGCCGTGGCCGGCGACGAGATCGATTACGACCGCCGCGCCCGCGACCCGGTTCTGGAACGCGAACGGTCCTCGGCGCTGGCGCTCACCCAGGTGTTGCGCCAGCGAGCGCGCTTCCTGCACGCCGCCCAGTTGCAGCAGCCGATCGTCGTGCGCTGCCAGACGGGTTACGGCGAGCCGGTTTCCGCCGCCGCCCTCTCCAGTTTCGGCCGGGAAGCGATGTACGTCATTTTTCATGCCATCCATCACTATGCGCTGATCGCCATGATCTGTGCCGGCCGCGGAATTGCCGTCCCCGGAAATTTCGGCATGGCGCCCTCCACCTTGCGCTACCGCCGGCAGAGCGCGGCGGGCTAAAGCACCATGGCGGCGATGACCCTGGGCGTGCTGTCGGCAAAAGCGGCCGCGCTGTTCTTCATGACTTTCGTTTCGGAAGACGCCGCGATGCTGGGAGGCGCCGCCATGACCGCCGCGAATCTGCTGGCGACGCCCTTGGTGTTCGCCGCCTGCTTTCTGGGGATCTGGCTGGGCGACATGGCACTCTATGCCCTGGCCCGAAGGTTCGGCCGCCCGCTTCTCGCCCGTCCCTGGGTGAAGCGGCGCATTGACGACGAGCAGATCGCAAAAAGCGAAGCCTGGCTCAAGCGGCGGGGGCCAATGGTGCTCTTGGCGGTGCGCTTCGTGCCGGGCCTGCGGCTTCCCACCTATCTTCTGGCAGGGATCCTGGCGATGCCGTTTTCCAGTTTCGCGCTGGCGACCGGCGCCATCGCCTTCGTCTGGGTGGGGCTGATTCTGGGATTGGCCAAGCTTTTGGGCGCGGCCGCCGCCAGCCACTGGGCAACCCCGATCTGGGAGCCCGTCTTTCGCCTGCTGCGGCTCAACCCACAGGCCCAGGCCGGTTTCCTGGCGGCGGCGATCCTGCTCGCTCTTTTTGTTCTGATCCGGCGGCGGCAGGCTTTTGCAGAGCTTCTCAGCCGGCCGAAAGTCCAGCGCTGGCTGCAATGGGAGTTCTGGCCGGCACGACTGTTCTATCTTCCCATCGGCGTCAATTATCTATGGCTGGGCCTCAAATATGGCGGATTCAATCTTCCCTCCGTCGCCAACCCCGGCATGTACACCGGAGGCCTGATCGGGGAGTCCAAATTCGCGACCCTCGAACAATTGCGGATCACCGCGCCCGATTTCACCGCCCGATCCGGCCTCATCAGGGAGAAGGACAGCCAGGCACGGCTGCGCCGGTTCGAGCAGCTCCTGGGTGCGCTCGACCTCAAGCTGCCGCTGGTCCTCAAGCCCGACGTGGCCCAGCGGGGCAGCGGCTTCAGGTTGGTGCGAGCCTGGGACGAGGCGAAAGACTATCTCCTTCGGGTTTCTGCCGACGTGGTGGTGCAGGACTATGTGCCGGGTCCCTGCGAAGCCGGCATTTTCTATTACCGCTTTCCCGACGAGGAACGGGGCCGGATCTTTGCCATCACCGAGAAGCTCTTTCCTACCATCCAAGGCGACGGCCGAAGAAACGTGGAGGAATTGATCCTGGCCGACCCACGCGCCGCCATCGTGGCCAAGACCTATCTCGCGCGCCATCAGGCGATCCGCGGCAAAATCCTGGCCACGGGCGAGAGTCTCAAGCTGGTCGAAGCGGGCAACCATTGCCAGGGTTGCATCTTCCGCGACGGCCAACATCTCTGGAGCGAAGCGCTCGAGGCCCGCATCGAGGAGATTTCGCGTACCGTCCCCGGCTTTTTCATCGGCCGGTACGATGTCCGCTATCCTTGCGAGGCGGACTTCAAGAAAGGCGAGAATTTCCGCATCGTGGAACTGAACGGCGCCGCCTCCGAGGCGACCTCGATCTACGATTCGCGGAACTCGCTGTTCCGCGCCTATGCCATATTGTTCCGGCAGTGGGACCTCGTCTTCGCCATCGGCGCCGCCAACCGCGCGCTGGGACACCGGCCCGCCCCCTTGGCGCTCCTGCGAAGCGAGTGGCGCAAATATCAGGCGCGCAGCGTCTGCCATCCGCTGGCCGATTGAGCGGCCGTCCCCTCGAAGGCATTCCATCATGTGCACCGTCTCGTTCCTGCCCTTGGCCGAAGGTTTCGTTCTGGCCATGAACCGCGATGAAAAAAAATCGCGCGTCCGGGCTGAAGCGCCCCGGCGGCGGCCCACCGGCCACAATGTCTCTCTTCATCCCGCCGAGCCCCAAGGCGGAAGCTGGATCGGGATCAATCACAAGGGCCTGGCGCTGGCGCTCATCGATTGGCACGAGATGGGGCAACGCCAAGGCGATCTTCTGAGCCGGGGCATTGTGGTTCCCCACCTTCTCAAGGAAGGGCGCCTCAGCGATTTGCGGGCAAAGCTCGAGCGGCTTTGTCTGGAACGCATCAATCCTTTCCGGCTGATTGCGGTTTCGCGCTCCCTGGGCGCGATCGAAGAATGGCGCTGGGACGCAACCCGCCTGGCTGTCCTGCCAAAACCGTGGCGCCGGCAGCACTGGTTTTCTTCGAGTGCCGGCGAAACGACCGCCCAGCGCCTGCGCGCCGGCGTCGCGGCCAAGGCCGGCCGCGCGATTTCGGCGGGAACACTTCCCTGGCTCAGGCGACTGCATCAGTCACATGGGCCCCAGCGCGGAGCGTTTTCCATCTGCATGCATCGCGATGACGCGCAAACCGTCAGTTATGCGGAAATCCTGGCCGGCCGCCATCGCGCGTCGATGCGTTACGCGCCGGGCCCGCTTTGCCGGGAGAAGCCGGGCGCGCCGGTTGTCCTGGCGTTCGCTTCGGCGCGGCTGCCTTTTGCTTAAAGCCGGCGGCGGGCGTAGGCTCGCCGCAAGCGATCCATCGGTGGTCCCGGCATGACGCGAAGAACGCTTTACGGCCGCAGTTCCCGGCGGCGTTCAGGCGGCGCAAACAACAGCGATTCCGCGCCCTTCCTGTATGAGACGGAAATTCAGGAACCGTCGCTTCTCGCCCTGGGCTGGCGCAAGACCCGCGCCTTCGCCGGCCGCCATGATCGCGCCGTGCCGGCAGCCTTTGCGGTCTTGATCGCCTTGGCCCTGGTCGCGGGCTTCAGCCTGACCCGGCCCGCGCCCCAACACCTCACCCAAGGCGATATCGACAGCGCCGTAAAATACACCCTCGACAATACGCCGCCCGGTCCCGCAACCACCACGGTCGCGGCCGCCACCATTGCGCCTTCGGTGGTGAGAGTGGACGGCTATCTCTCACCCGAACACGCGGCCGAAGCCGCCAAGGCGGAGCTGGCCGAGGCGCGCAAGCATCACATCAAGCCTCAGCCGCCGTCGAAAACCCCCGACGGCAAGGACACCCACCCCGACTCCACCGGTTCGGGCGTGGTGATCGACGACAAGGGCGACATCCTCACCAACCTGCACGTGATCCATTCCACGGACCGCTGGGTGATAACCTTCTCCGACGGCAGCACCTCGGACGCCGAAGTGGTGAATGTGCAGCCCGAGAACGATCTGGCGGTGATCCGCGCCAAGACCACGCCGGACGACCTCAAGCCGGCAACTCTGGCCTCGACTGCCGGCCTCTATCCCGGCGACACCGTGGTCGCGGTGGGCTTTCCCTTCGGCATCGGACCTTCGGTTTCCTCCGGCGTGGTGGCGGGACTGAAGCGCGAGTTCGACGATCCCGAGGACAAGACCACGCCCGCGCTCAAGAATCTGATTCAGTTCACGGCGCCGGTGAATCCCGGCAATTCCGGCGGGCCGCTGGTCAACCGTGACGGCGAAGTGGTGGGCATCGTCACCGCCATCTACAATCCCACCGGCCAGCGGGTCTTCGCC
>JBOHKF010000106.1:0-3934 GCA_050729015.1 Rhizomicrobium sp.
GCCATGCTCGATTGTGCGCGCGCCCGACGGCATCGATGGCGAGCACTTCTTCCAGCGCCACGCCATGCATGGCGGCTCCAAGCTGTTCCGCGAAGTGAAAGTCTCGGGCGACCGCAAACCCTATCTCCAGATCGATCAGGCCGAGGCCTTGATCGCCGCCGCCCAGGTGGCGGCGCTGGAATTCCATCCCTGGAACTGCCAGCCAGGCGCGCTCGACCTGCCGGGACGCTTCGTCTTCGACCTCGACCCCGCACCCGACACGCCATTCGAACAGGTGATCGCCGCCGCCAGGGAAATGAAAGAGCGACTCGAGGCGCTGGGTCTCGCCGCCTTCTGCAAGACCACCGGCGGCAAGGGCCTGCATGTTGTCACCCAGTTCAAGGTAACCCACAAAGATCGCATTGGCTGGCCAGAAGCCAAAACCTTCGCCCGGGCCATTTGCGTGGCGATGGCCGGTGACAGTCCCCGCGACTATCTGATTAATATGTCCAAGACCAGGCGCGCAGGCAAAATCTTCCTGGATTATTTGCGCAATGACCGCATGGCCACAGCGGTCGCACCCTTGTCGCCACGGGCTCGCGACGGCGCCCCGGTTTCCATGCCGCTCCTGTGGAGCCAAGTGAGGAGGGGACTCGATCCCAAATCCTTCACGATTTTTACCGCGCCGGCCCTGCTCAAGCGTCATAAGCCCTGGTC
The DNA here is from genome assembly GCA_050729015.1 of Rhizomicrobium sp. Lineage (GTDB taxonomy): Bacteria > Pseudomonadota > Alphaproteobacteria > Micropepsales > Micropepsaceae > Rhizomicrobium. The sequence goes on from JBOHKF010000106.1 coordinate 697, forward strand.
CGAGTGGCCGGACAGCAAAGCCTCGCTCCGTCAGGCGATTCTGCGCTTCACCAAGGGTGGTGCGGCAAGACACGCGGCGTGAGGCTTTTGCCGGTAGATCCTTTCCCGCGCGACTGATGAAGAAAGTGAGCATCGGCATCGCAGAGCGGTATGAGCTGGATTTGCGCCCCTTGGATTCGCGCGGCCCACCCGGGACGACCATTTCCTTTTTCCATCCTGAACGGCGAACGCTGTCCGCCTCTTTTATAGGCGCCCCGCCAAAATAATCATCAAAGCGCGCCAGGATTTCCTTCATTGCGCGTGCCAATCCGAATTTGGTTCACCGATGCGAGGCCGCGATCGGTATGCACCTTCTTGTCAAGGCAAGTAGCGGCACGGCAGTCTTCTGTCGCGGCAGGGCATTTCGAACAAGAGGCAAGACGGCATTGATAAACGGAGCGGACACGGCGTGGCTGATGACGGCGACGGTGCTGGTGCTCTTGATGACCTTGCCGGCGCTGGCGTTGTTCTATGGCGGCCTGGTTCAGGCCAAGAACATTCTCTCGGTCATGGTGCAATGCTGTGCCGTGGCCTGCCTGGTCTCGGTATTGTGGTTCGCTTTGGGCTATAGCCTTGCCTATTCCGGAAGCGGCGACCTGCTGGGCAATCTCAAAGCCGGCTTCCTGCAGAATGGCGGGCGCGTCCTTCCTCATCCCGGCACCGCCATTCCCGAAAGCGTCTTCGTGATGTTTCAGATGACCTTCGCGATCATCACGCCAGCCCTGATCATCGGTGCTTACGTCGAACGCATCCGCTTCGACGCCGTTTTGCTGATCTCCGCGCTCTGGCTCCTGGTGGTCTACGTGCCCGTGGCGCATTGGGTTTGGGGCGGTGGCTGGCTCGCCAAGAGAGGGGTGATCGATTTCGCAGGCGGCATCGTGGTGCATGTGACGGCTGGAGTATCCGCGCTGACGATTGCCTGGGTTTTGAAGCCTCGTGCCGACTTTCCTCGCTCCGTCCGCCCGCCGCACGCGCCCTGGATGGTGATGGTGGGCGCCTCGCTTTTATGGGTGGGCTGGTTTGGCTTCAATGCCGGAAGCGCGCTCGCTTCCAATGCCGACGCCGGGATGGCGATGCTCGTCACCCACCTTTCCGCCGCCACGGCGACGCTGGTTTGGATGGCGATCGAGTGGATGTCTTTCGGCAAGCCCAGCCTAGTGGGCGCTGTCACCGGAACCATCGCCGGTCTTGCCACCATCACTCCGGCCGCGGGCAGCGTCGGGCCAATCGGTGCCGTGCTGCTGGGCGCCGCGGCAAGCCTCATCTGCTATGTCGCCGTCCATTTCGTGAAACGCGTGCTGGCGGTGGACGACGCTTTGGATGTGTTGGGGGTCCACGGCATAGGCGGCGCCCTGGGCACGCTGGGCTTGCCGTTCCTCGCAAGTCTCGGGGTGGGGGGCGCGGCTCTGCATCATCCCATGGGGCAGCAATTCCAGGTGCAGTTGGAGGGGGTGGCGGCAGCCGTGGTCTGGTCGGCGGTCGCCACATTCGCGATCGCCAAAGTGACCGGCCTTGTATTGGGCCTGCGTGTGGATCGCGAGCACGAGATCCAGGGGCTGGATTTCGCCACCCACGGTGAGAGCGCCTATCACGCCGGCCGGTGAGGACATATGATGAAACTCATTGTCGCTATCATACAGCCCCACCGACTGGAGGCCGTGCGCGAGGCTCTGACTCGGATGGGGGTAGAGGGCATGACCGTCAGCGAGGTGCGCGGTTATGGCCGACAAAAGGGCCATACGGAGATCTACCGGGGAGCGGAATACGCGATCGCCTTCCTGCCCAAGCTGAAGCTGGAGGTAGCGCTTCCCGCTGCCCGCGCCGCCGAGGCAGTCGCAGCCATAGCCGGGGCCGCGCGCACCGGCAAGATCGGTGACGGCAAGATCTTCACCCTCGATCTTGACTCCACTCTTCGCGTCCGGACCGGCGAAACCGGCGAAAATGCGTTATAAGCGCCAGGCGACATTGAACGGCGCCTGCCATGAAGCTCACTGTTCCTGCCACGATTTGGCTCATCGCCCTCAGCGCAGCGGCGTGGGGCGACGATCTCGACAACAGGATTCCCGCCCCCATGTTAGATCCGGCGGCCGATGCCGCGCAGGAGATTGCAGTACTGGCGGGCGGCTGCTTCTGGGGCCAGCAGGCTCTCTTCGAGCATGTCAAAGGCGTAATGAAAGTCGTGGCCGGCTATTCCGGCGGAACCGCCGCGACCGCAACCTATCCGCAAGTGATCACCGAGACCACAGGACACGCAGAGGCGGTCGAAATCACGTTCGACCCCAAGCAGGTTTCTTTCGGCCGGCTGCTGCAAATCTTTCTTTCGGTGGCGCACGACCCGACTGAACGCAATTTCCAGGGCCCCGACCACGGAACCAGCTACCGCTCGGAAATTTTTTTTGGGGGCCCCGGCCAGGAAAAGGTCGCCCGCGCTTACATATCGCAGCTTCAGGCAGATCACATTTTCGCAAAGCCCCTGGTCACCCGGATCGAACCGCTGAGGGGCTTTTATGCGGCGGAATCCTATCACCAGGACTATCTGATCCATCACAGAACGCAGCCCTATATCGTGATTAACGATTTGCCCAAGCTCGATGCTTTCCGGCGCGTCTGGCCGGACTATTACCGGCAAAGCCCGGTTCGCCTTGCCACGCATTGACGAAGTCCTGTCCGAGGCCGAAATGACTGGCTCTGCCGGCCCAATGAAGGCTGGGCGTGCGGCAATCCGGCCGGGGTAGGAGAAGACGGTCGCTAGACCGTTTTCTTTGCAGAAGCGATCTGCTAACTCGTGGGTGGGCGTTCTCTTTTTCCGGAAGTCGAGACTCTCCATGACAAACATGACCCAAAAGCTGGTCATCGGCACTGCTACGTTGGTGGCAGGGCTGGTTATTGGCTGGGCCGTACGCGGGCTTGCCGGCTACAACACCGGCACCCAGGCGGTGACGGCTTATGGCTCCTGGCGTGTCGCCTGTCCTGCCGCCTCCCAGACCAATCTCAACTGCGAGATGGTCCAAGACGTCCTCGACAGTCAAAGCCATTCCGAGATCGTGCGGATTGCCATCGGCAAGACGCAGGCCGGCAAATCTGCGATCAACCTGGTCATGCCATTGGGCGTGGCGTTGCAGGCGGGCATCGGCCTGGTGCTGGGCACCGATCCCATGCGCACGGGCAAATATCGCACTTGCACCGAGCAGGGCTGCAT
>JBOHKF010000107.1:0-4432 GCA_050729015.1 Rhizomicrobium sp.
GATCCGGGCGCCCAAGGACGGCGAGCGCTATTTTGCCATGCTCAAAGTCACCACCATCAATTTCGAGGACCCGGAGCAGATCAAGCACAAGGTCCACTTCGACAACCTCACGCCGCTCTATCCCACCCGCTGGCTCCGGATGGAACTGAGCGATCCCACCATCAAGGACAAGACCGGCCGGGTGATCGACATCGTGGCGCCGCAAGGCATGGGACAGCGCGCCCTCATCACCGCCCCGCCTCGCACCGGCAAGACGGTGATCCTGCAGAACATCGCCAAGGCGATCGCCGCCAATCATCCGGAAGTCTATCTGATCGTGCTTTTGATCGACGAGCGGCCGGAAGAAGTTACCGACATGCAGCGCACGGTGAACGGCGAAGTGATCTCTTCGACGTTCGACGAGCCGGCCACCCGCCATGTCCAGGTGGCCGAAATGGTCATCGAAAAAGCCAAGCGCCTGGTCGAGCACAAGCGCGATGTGGTGATTCTGCTCGATTCGATCACCCGGTTGGGCCGGGCCTACAACACCGTGGTGCCGTCCTCGGGAAAGGTTCTGACCGGCGGCGTGGACGCCAATGCGTTGCAGCGGCCCAAGCGCTTCTTCGGCGCCGCCCGCAATATCGAGGAAGGTGGCAGCTTGACGATCATCGCTACCGCCCTGATCGATACCGGCAGCCGGATGGACGAAGTGATCTTCGAAGAGTTCAAGGGCACCGGCAATTCCGAAATCATCCTGGACCGCAAGGTGGCCGACAAGCGCGTCTTCCCGGCGATCGACATCATGCGCTCGGGTACCCGCAAGGACGAGCTGCTGGCGGAGAAGGGAACGCTGGCAAAGACCTATGTCCTGCGCCGCATCCTGGCGCCGATGGGCACGGTGGATGCGATCGAGTTCCTGCTCGACAAGCTCAGGCAGTCGAAGAGCAATTCGGACTTCTTCGAGAGCATGAATACCTGAGGCGGCCTCATGGCGTCAGGATTGTCGCCCCGACGGTCTTCTTCGCGGCCAAGGCGGCGTGGGCCATTCCGGCGTCCTTGAGGGCAAAACGCTGGTTGATCGCAACCTTGACCGCCCCCGATTTGATCACCGCGAAAAGCTCGTCCGCCGCTTCCTGCATTTCGCCCGCGGTTCGCATGTAATGGGCGAGCGTGGGGCGCGTCACATAGAGCGAGCCTTTGGTGGCCAGAATGCCCAGCGAGATGCCGGTCACCGGTCCTGAGGAATTGCCGAAGCTCACCATCAGCCCGCGCGGTTCGATACATTCGAGCGAGGCCCCGAATGTCTCCTTGCCGATGGAGTCATAGACCACCGGCACCCCCTTGCCATGGGTGATCTCCCGCACCGTCTTTTCCCAGCCCGGTTGCCTGGTGTCGAGGACATGATCGCAGCCATTGTCGCGGGCCCGGTTCATTTTTTCCGGCGAGGTGGTGCTGCCGATCACGGTGGCGCCCAGATGCTTGGCCCATTGGCAGGCGATCTGGCCGACGCCACCCGCGGCAGAATGGAACACGATGGTATCCCCCCGCTTGACCCGGTAGGTACGGCGAAGGAGATATTGCGCGGTCATGCCCTTGAGCAGGGCGGCGGCGGCGACCTCATCGCTGAGGCCTTCCGGCAGCTTCACCAATTTGTCGGCCGCCACATTGTTGGCATCGGCATAGGCGCCGAGCGCGCCGCCGCAATAACCGACGCGCTCGCCGGGCCTGAAACCGGTGACGCCGGGGCCGGTTTCGGCCACCACGCCGGCCGCCTCCGACCCCAGTCCGGAGGGAAGCGGCAGCGGATAAAGGCCGCCGCGCTGATAAATATCGATGAAGTTCACGCCGATGGCGGTGTGCTTGACGCGCACTTGCCCGGGCCCCGGCGGGGCCAAATCATGGTCGCGATAGGCAAGCACTTCGGGGCCGCCGGTTTTATCGAAGCGAATGGCTTTCATGAGCGATCCTCGATAATGCGCTCAGCTCAAATGCTGGCGGAAGAAAGTGGCGCTGCGGATGTTGGCATGATCCGCCATCGCCTTGTCGTAATGCGCGCCACCGACGCGCGCAAATGCGTGGTGCATCAAGGGATAGCGATGGATGGTCACGTTGGGATGGGTCTTGAGGGCCGCCTCGATCTTTGCCTGGGCGTCGGGCGGTACATATTCGTCCGCCTCGGCGATATGCAGCATGAGGGGGCGGCGTATGGCCTTGGCCTCGCCCAGCCGGTTCTGGATGTTGACCCCATAATAGCCTACCGCGGCATCCGCGTCGGTGCGCGCCGCCGTGAGATAGGCCAATTGCCCGCCCAGGCAATAGCCCAGTGCGCCCACCTTCCCCGTGCATTCGGGACGGGCGCGCAGATAGCGAATGCCGGCCTCGATGTCGAGAATGCCCTTGTCGACATCGAAGCGGCCCATCAGATCGAGAGCCTTCTTAAAATCGGCATCGGTCTTGTCGGTGAGTTGGACATCGGGCTCGAGCCGCCAGAAAAGATCCGGCGCCAACGCGAAATAGCCGCGCGAAGCCATGCCATCGGCGATATCGCGCATCACCTTGTTGACCCCGAAAATCTCTTGGATCACCACCAGACCGGGGCCGCGGCCGGCGCCGGGGCTGGCCAGGTAGCCCGAGAAGGAGCCGTCCTTGCCGGTGATGGTGACAGTCTGTCCGCTCATGATCTCTCCCACGCGCTCGATCGGAAGGTAGCCGGGCCCGTCCGGCGAAGCCTAGAGCAATTCCAGGAAAAGTGTGAAGCGGCGATCCGCTCCAGCCTCTTTCCGCGGCAGCCCCGGGCTGTCAGGCATTGCCGCTTGGCCGTGGCGGCAACGTCAAGGCCTGGCTCAGGGCGACGGGGCTGGTGATGGGCGGCGAGCACAGGTTTCGCTGGCAGATATAGGCGGTGGGCGCACCGTTCTGCATGCCTTTGCCAAATGCGGGATGACCCGCCGGTAGGGCTTCGCCGGTCTCCACCACATAAAGCAGGCGATTGGGCAAGGGCTTGCCCCATTGCGCGCGGAGCAGGTCCTGGGTCCGGGGATTGCTCCTGGACCCCACCACCACCAATTGCGAGCCGGTGGCGAATGTCTCAAGGCCGTTGAGATATGAGGCACAGGACGCCCAGGCCCGGCCATATTCGTCGGCAAAGCCGTCCAGGATGCCGCGCGCCTTTTCGCCATAACCGTTCTCGCCCGTAATCATGCCCAGCCGGGTGAGAACGGCGATCATGGTGCCGTTGGCCGACGGCACCGCCTGGTCATAGAGAACGCGCCCGCGCACGATCAACGGAGCTGCGTCGTCGGCTATGGTGCAATATCCGGCCTTTTCCTTGTTCCAGAAATGCTCGTCCAGCACCTTGACCCAGCCTTTGGCCGCTTCCAGGAAGCGGCTGTCGCCGGTTACTTCCCAAAGATGAAGCGCGGCGCGCGCCATCAAGGCATAATCGTCGGCAAAGCCGCCGGCGCCTTTTATTCCCCGGTTGGCGCCGTGATGAAGCCGCTCGCCGCTTCCCAGACCGTTCACGATCGCGTCGAAGGCCGTGACGGCGGCCCTGACCCAGTCCGGACGGTCGAGAGCGGCGCCGGCCTGGGCCAGCGCCGAAATCGCCAAGCCGTTCCCGTCGGCGAGTATGGTCTCGTCGCGCCGTGGGGGCACGCGCTTGCCGCGGGCGGCCAGCAGCAACCCTCGCTGCTTGGTCAGCAGCACCTCGTCGGCCTGGGCAAGCTGGGGCTGGGGGTGGCCCATGCGCCGGGGAAGATTGCGACCCAGATAATTGCCATCCCTGGTGATGCCACAGACGCTCTTGAAGCGCTGCGCGAAGGTCCCTGCCAGGGCGGCGTCCACTTCCGGCTCGCTCCAGAGATAGTACTTGCCTTCCTGGTCCTCGGATTCCGCTTCCAGGCCGGCGGCGAATGCGCCATCGAGATTGAGGTCGCGCAAAAGCCAGAGAACCGTTTCCTCCAGGCGTTGGCGGCCAAGTGCGCTGCGGTTGAACTGCCACAGGCCGGTGAGGAATTCGATCATCAGGGCATTGTCGGCCAGCATCTTCTCGAAATGCGGTACCAGCCAGCGTTCGTCCGCGGTGTAGCGGAAGAAGCCGCCGCCGATGTGGTCGTAAAGCCCGCCCAGCACGGCCGCATCTATGGTGGTGGTGATGATCTGCAGGAACTGCGAGATACCGGTGCGCAGGAAGGCGCGCCAGAGAATCTCGAGGAAGATGGTCTGGGGAAATTTCATCTGCCCGATCTGGCCGCCCAGAAAAATGTCATAGCGCTGGCCGATGCGCATGGCGGCGATGTCGAGCTGGATGGACCCCGGCGTGCCCCGCATGTCGCGGTCGAGAAGACTGGCCAGGCGGTCATAGGCAACCTGGGCGTTGCGGTTCGCGTCCTCCGCCTTCTCGCCATAGGCCTTTGCCATGTCGCCCAGGACGCGTTTGAAGGCAGGCTGGCCC